>JAAYHO010000465.1 GCA_012735335.1 Gammaproteobacteria bacterium | reverse complement strand
TTCTGCTGGTGTTGCCGCTATTGCTGATCCTGCTGACGGTGGGCCTGCTGTCCAGCGAGTCGGTCAACCGCTGGCTGATGGGCAAGGTCAGCGATTTCGAGCCCCGCCTGCAGCTGCAACTGGAGCACGGGCAGCTGTGGCAGGGTTGGCAGTTTTCCCGCCTTGGCTGGGCAGATGAAAGCCTGCAGCTGGAGATCGACAATCTGGTATTTGACTGGTCGCCCAGCTGCCTGCGCGGTCGGCGATTGTGTATCGACCTGCTCAGCGCCGAGCAGATCCGCATCAATACCGCCCCCGACGACAGCCCGAGTGAACCGCGCAGCGATATCCAGCTGCCGGACATACAGCTGCCGCTGGGGCTGCAACTGCAGCAATTGCAGGTCGGCAGTGTACTGCTCAATGGCGAGCCGGCCCTGCTTCGCGATATCCAGCTGCAGGCCCAGGCCAGCGGCGATCATCTGCATATCACCCATTTCAGCGGCCTGGGGCCGGATCTGGGCTGGCAGCTGGAAGGCGACCTGCGCATGAGCGGCGGCTGGCCGCTGCGGGTTCAGGCCGATGTGCAATTGCCCGAGGTCGATGAGCGCCCCTGGCAACTGCAGGCCCGCCTTGGCGGCAGCCTGGAGAGCCTCGACCTCGAAGCCCGCAGCCAGGGCTATCTGGATGGCGTGCTGACCGCACAGCTTGAGCCGTTGCAGGCCGAGCTGCCGCTGACTGCCCGCTGGCAGGGCGAATCCTTTCTGGCCCTGCAATCCCTGCCGGAAACCCTCACCCTGCATGAACTGGCGATCGACCTGCAAGGGGATCTGCAGTCCGGTATCGCCCTGTCCGCCAGCAGCCAACTGGCAGGCGAGGGCGGGGCGGTGGATATGCAGTTGCAGGGTCAGGTCAGTACCAGCGAGCTGTCTGACCTGACCCTGCAACTGCGCGTGGCACAGCAGCCGGAACGCAGGCTGACGCTGACCGCCGACGCCAGCTGGGCCGAGCAGGTCAGCGCCGATGCCGGGCTGGATCTGCAGCAATTCCCCTGGCAGTGGCTGTATCCGCTGTCACTGGGCGAGCTGGAAGTGCAGCAACTGGCGCTGCAGGCTCAACTGCGTGGCACCACCTTCCAATCCGAACTGCAGGCCATGCTGGCCGGGGTAGGGGAGCAGGCCGCCGAGCTGACCGCCGCAGTAAATGGCAACACCGAGCAGATCAACCTCAGCGCCCTGCGCCTGGCCACCGATAGTGGCAGCCTGAGTGGTCAGGCGGTGATCGCCCTGACCAAAGGCGTGAGCTGGGACGCCGATCTGCTGCTGGAGGCGCTCAACCCACAGCTGTTTGTCAGCCAGCTGCCCGGCTCCCTGAGCGGCCCGATCACCAGCAGCGGCGCCCTGCGCAACGGTACGCTGGAATTGCGCGCAGACTGGGATATCGACGGCACCCTGCGCCGCCAGCCCCTGGCGCTCTCCGGTGAAGTCAGCAGCCAGAACGACCAGTGGCAGCTGAGCGCACTGCAACTGCAACAGGGCGAGAACCGCATCAGCGGCGGCGGCAGCTGGGGCGAGCAGGTCACCGGCCAGCTGGATCTGGCACTGCCCCAGCTGAACACCCTGTGGCCGGGCCTGGGCGGACGGGTCAATGGCACCCTCAACGCCACCGGGGCCAGCAGCGCACCGAGAATCAACCTCGACCTGCAGGGCCAGCGGCTGGCCTTCGAGGCCTTTGCCCTGACCGCGCTGCGCCTCGGCGGGCATGTCACCCTCAATGAGCAGATGCCGGGCTCGCTGAACCTGACCGCCAGCCGCATGCGCAACGGCGATACCCGGTTGGGTGACCTGAGCCTGTCCGCCGAGGGCAACAAGGCGGCTCATCATCTGGCCGCCGACCTGCAGGACGGGGTGGTCGAGCTGGATATGCGTCTGTCCGGGCGTCTGGCCAATGACGCCTGGCATGGTCAGCTGAGCGCCGCCAATATCGCTGCCGATGAAATGCACTGGCAGCTGCAACAACCCGCTGCGCTGGTCTACCGTCAGGCCAGTGGCGACCTGCGTCTCGGTGCGCACTGCTGGGGGCACCTGAGCAGCCAGCTGTGCTTCAACGGCGAACAGCAGCTCATGCCTGACCGACAGTTGAACCTGCAACTGGCCGACTTCCCGCTGGCCTCCCTGCAACCCTGGTTGCCGGAGGACTTCCACTGGAACGGCAACCTGAACGCAGCGGCCCAGCTGCGGCAGAACAGCGGTGCCACACCCACCGGCAACCTGAGCATCAGCAGTCGCAACGGGCAGATGCTGGTCAGCAACCCTGAGCAGCAGCTGGAGTTACCCTACGACACCCTGGAGCTGACCGCGCAACTGGACCCGCGCCGGGCGCAGACCCGCCTGCAATTGCTCAGCAGCGGGCTGGGCAACCTGAACGTGCAGGCTGACATCAATGACCCGGGCGGACGCCAGCAACTGACCGGCAACTTCCTGCTGGATGATGTGCAGCTGGACATCCTGCGACCTTTCCTGCCGCAGGTGGAAACCCTCAGCGGCGACCTGCTCGGCCAGGGCACACTGAGCGGCAGCCTCAAGGAGCCGCTGGTAGAAGGGCAGATCCGACTGCAGGACGGCCACGTCAGTGGCCCCGAGCTGCCCGTCAGCTTCGAGCAGATGGAGCTGCTGGTCAGTATCGCCGGACAGCAGGCCGAGATCGACGGCCAATGGCACAGCGGCGCGGGGCAGGGCAGAGTGGTCGGCTCCGCTGCCTGGGCGCCGGAACTGCACGTGGATATCCAGCTCACGGGCAACGACCTGCCGATCCACGTCGACCCCTACGCCGATCTGCTGACCAGCCCCGACCTGCATATTGGCCTGGCGGAAAACAACCTCAATCTCACCGGCACCATCGCCATCCCCGAAGGGGAAATCACCGTGCGGGAGCTGCCACCGGCAGCCGTGCGGGTTTCGGCCGATGCGGAAATCGTCGGCGCCGAGCCGGAAGTGGAAGAAAGTCTGCCCCTGGGCATCACCGCCGATATCCGCCTGGACATCGGCGACCAGCTGCATTTCAGCGGTTTCGGCCTCAGTGGTCGACTCAGCGGACTGCTGCAGGTGCGCGAGAACATGACCGCCACCGGTGACCTGAATATCCTCGACGGACGCTTCCGCGGCTACGGCCAGCGGCTGGAACTGCGTCGGGCGCAGATCCTGTTCGCCGGCCCACTGAGCAAACCCTATCTGGATATCGAAGCCATCCGCCGGATCAACGACGTGATCGCCGGACTGCGCCTGACCGGCCCGGCGGACGCCCCGGTATCGGAAGTCTTCTCCGAACCGACCATGGCCCAGGAGCAGGCGCTGGCCTACCTGATCCTCGGCCGCCCACTGGGCGCCGACAGCGGCGACAGCAACCTGCTGGGGCAGGCCGCACTGGCACTGGGCATGGCCGGCAGCACACCGCTGGCACAGAATATCGCCAGTTCACTGGGTATTGACGACTTCCAGCTGGATACCGAAGGCAGTGGCCTGACCACCAGTGTGGTAGCCACCGGTTACATCACCGAGAAACTGAGCCTGCGTTATGGTGTCGGTGTATTTGAGCAAGCAAACCAGCTGGCACTGCGTTACGATCTGACCAGACGTCTGTATCTGGAAGCGGTGGGCGGCCTGGCCAGCTCACTGGATTTTTTCTACCGCATCGACTTCTGATGCACTTGCGAGCCTAAAGGAGTTAATAATGTCGAACGTTACATTGCGTGGTAACCCCATCACCGTCGGTGGCACCTTCCCATCTGCTGGCGACAAGGCACCGGCTTTCAGCCTGGTACGTCAGGACCTGTCCGATGCCGACCTGGCTTCCTTTGCCGGCAAACGGAAGATCCTCAACATCTTCCCCAGCGTCGACACCCCGACCTGCGCCACCTCGGTCCGCACCTTCAACAGCAAGGCCAGCAACCTGCCGAACACCGTCGTGCTGTGCATCTCGGCCGACCTGCCGTTCGCCCAGGCACGCTTCTGCGCCGCTGAAGGTCTGGAGAACGTGATCAACCTGTCCACCCTGCGTGGCGCAGAATTCATCCGCAACTACGGTGTCGCCATCGAGAATGGCCCGATGGCTGGCCTGACAGCCCGCGCAGTCGTGGTACTGGACGAGAATGACAAGGTGCTGCACAGCGAGCTGGTCTCCGAGATCGGTAACGAGCCGGACTATGACAAGGCGCTGGCTGCACTGTCCTGAGACAGCAACAGCCTGGGAAACAAGCCGGGACCGCTGATGCGGCCCCGGTGACTCAGCGGCCCTTGAGGGGAATATCCTTGACCGAACTGGCCCGCTGATCATCCAGCGAGTCGTAATAGCTGTCCTGGGTAGTGGACAGACTTTCATGCCGCAGGTCCGCCTGCAGATCCTTCATATCCCTGAGTGGCGCATCCAGCGTAGCGGAAGTATGTCGCAACCAGTGCAGACTGGCAGCGCGCAACGCATCACACTCCTGATGCAGACCTTCCTTGATCATGCGCGCGCAGGCCGCATCAAATACCTGCTGTATCAGCTCACGAATCCTGCGGTCAGACAATCCGGCACGCCCATCCAGGGATGACAGCAGCGGTGTCTGTTCGCCGGGGTAGGGCAGTTCGGTCAGCCCGAGGCTGGTGCGGTAGCGGATGAGGTAGGGCAGGTAACTGTCACGCACACTGACCTTGGCCGCCTTGTTACCCTTGCCAACCACATGAAACCACCAGTTATCACCGCTTTTCTGGAAACTGCCCATGGTCGGCCGCCAATTATCCCGACCGGTGAGATCGGAAACCCGCAGATACATCGAAAACAGCGTGGCCAGGATAAACAGCGTCCGCTCATGAAACTCCGGTTCCCGGTCCGCCATGAGTTCTGCCGTTTCGATCACGAACTCCCACTGCAACTGGGTCAGGGAACGACTGGTGACCTGGGACACCACACTCTGTTTGTAACGGGACTTCTGCTTGACCGCCCGGAACGGGTTGGCATCAGTATAGTCCTCATCAATGCAGAACTGATAGAAACTGCCACACACGGTGAACACCTGCGCGATGGTCGTCTGGGACATCTGATAACCCTGGTTCTCGGGCATATCCGTGTTGGTCTCATCAGCCAGCTTGCGCGTGGCCTTATCCACCGTGTAATTGAACGGGCGCCAGTCAGGATTGGCGATATAGGTATCCGAATCCGACTTCCTGCGACCACCCACACGCAGGAAGCGCGACTTGGTACCAGGACCAACCCAGTTATCCGGCGGGTTCAGGCAGAACGTCAGGAAATCCTCTGCATCCTGGCGGCGCAGATGCAGAATGGGCTTACCACGAACCAACAGACACCACAGCAACAGACGCTCCACATGGGTGCGATAACTGTTGAAGGTCGCCTGATTCGCCGCATAGGATTTCAGGAACAGCTTGACCACCGAGTAGCCGGCCATTGCCTCGGCCGGATCAGGAAAGCGCTCCAGAGCTGCTCGGACAACAGGCAACTCCATATCGAGATTATGGCGAGCCAATGACTCGAAGGTCTTGTAGGTATCGAACAGAGGTACAGGTTGGGACATGGATGACAGTCGGGTCCGAAGGCCAGAAACAGAATGCGGATGCGCAGCTTAGCATATGTTCAATATCCGATAATGGCTAATATCGGAAATGATAATACGGCGATAATCTTGTTCGCCCACGATTCGCATAATCGATATTATGTTAAATCATGTGTTATCCTGCCCAGACCTTCCTGCCAATTCCGCCGATTGCAATTGGTGGTTATTGACACGTCAGGCCCCCCTGCTTCAAATCTGATGCGCAATTTCGATCCTGCCACTCTGTTCAAGCTGTTTGTACCCAGTACCGCACTGAACTGGTTGTCATGCCACCTTGCGTTACCGGTGATAATCATCTTCCAGCTGATGGCGCACCGCAAGCACGGTAACCGTGCGGCTATCTTCGGTCTCGAACAAAGCCACATAGCCTGAATCACCGACATCAGATCAAATAAACTGATCAAAACGGCGCAGATTATATGCTTTTTATTCCCATCCTGTTGATGGATCATGGGTTCATCGCATCCTGCTCCCATGCAGGATCATCAACAGAGGGAGACATTCATGATCGAATTACGCCCACACAGCAAGCTTGGTGGCGCTCACCATGGCTGGCTCAATACCCGTCATCACTTCTCCTTTGCGGAGTACTACGACCCTGCCCGCATGCACTGGGGCAATCTGCGGGTGTGGAACGACGATATCATCGCCGCGCAGTCGGGCTTCCCGCCTCATCCGCACCGGGACATGGAAATCATCACCTATGTGCGCACCGGTGCCATCACCCATGCGGATGACCTGGGTAACAAGGGCCGCACGGTAGCCGGAGACGTACAGGTGATGAGTGCCGGTACCGGTATCGCGCATGGCGAGTACAACCTGGAGGATGAGGAAACCCGCATCTTCCAGATCTGGATCATGCCCGATGAAACCGGCCTGCCCCCTTCCTGGGGTACCCGGGAATTTCCCCGTGGGGAGCGTGCCGGTGCCTTTGTGACGCTTGCCACCGGTATGCCCGGTGATGCCGAGGAGGCCCTGCGTATTCGTGCCAATGCACGTCTTGCCGCCGCTACGCTGAACAAGGGCCAATCAACGGATTATCACATCGAGGCCGGTCGAAAGGTCTACCTGGTGCCTGCCAAAGGCAGCATCGAAGTGAACGGGGTTGTGGCCAATGCAGGCGACGGTCTGGCGATTCGCGATGAGCAGGTATTGCACTTTACCGCCAGCGAGGACAGTGAGGTTGTGCTGGTGGATGTCGCATGAGGCCACTCTGCCATGCTTAGCTTCGTTTACCAAGGCATGCCATCGCGGGTCGTTTTCGGGGCCGGCAAGCTCAACAGTCTGGCTGATGAGATCGATCAGCTGGGCGCACGCCGCGCACTCATCCTGACCACACCGGGGCAGCAATCGCTGGGGCAGCGCCTCGCTGATCTGCTGGGCGAGCGCTGCGCCGGTATCTATCCAAAGGCGGTCATGCATGTACCGGTTGAAGTGGCGCAGGCGGCCAGAGCTGAAGCTGTGCGTCTGGGGGCCGACTGTTGTATCGCTATTGGTGGTGGATCGACCATTGGTCTGGGCAAGGCGATCGCGATGGACTCCGGCCTGCCGATTCTGGCTATTCCTACTACCTATGCCGGCTCGGAAATGACCACTATCTATGGTTTGACAGAGAACCGCCTGAAGA
>JAAYHO010000464.1 GCA_012735335.1 Gammaproteobacteria bacterium | reverse complement strand
TGAAGGAACTGTCCGAGGTCAACATGATCGCCTTCCCCGCCAGCGCCGGCCCCAACTTTGCCGATCTGACCCTGGGCCGGTTCCGCCGCCGCGGCCTCAAGGTCAACGTCATCCAGCAGGTCAACGATCTGCAGACCGCCCTGTCACTGGTCGCCTCGGAAATGGGCTTCACCCTGGTACCGGAACAGGAGCGGCGGTTGCAGAGGGAAGGCGTGGAATATATGCCGCTGGCCGACGACAATATCACCGCACCGGTACTCATCTCCCGCCGCGCTGGCGAGAACCCCAACGCCATCATGCGCCTGACCAACACCATTCTTGCCGAGCTGGTAGAGAACCGCATCACCGGGCGCTACCCCTGAAGCGTCCGGCACTCTATAACCAGCCCCCTCACCGGCATTCGACTTTCAGCGTAGAACCGACAGCTACACTTGACGGGCAGCAGAGCTCACCGCAGAATGTTCGCATATTAAACAGTAGTTCGCCCTGCGAACTTTTCACATGAACCGGACGGGAATCACCATGACCTTTTGCACGCACAAGGGCCGCACCATCAGCTACCGCCTGCTGGGCGCCGCCAACAAACCCCTGCTGGTACTGGCCCACCCACTGGGCATGACCCAGGGCATCTGGGACGACATGCTCCCCGCCCTGCTGGAAGAGTTTCAGGTCATTACCTGGGATCTGCCCGGTCACGGCGCCAGCAGCGCTTGGCCAGAAGACTCAAAAACCATCGAAGCCGAAGACCTGGCCCAGGAAGCACTGACCCTCGCCAGCCGCGCCGGAGCCAGCAAATTCCACTTTGCCGGTACCTCCATCGGCGGCGTCATCGGCCAGCAACTGCTCAGCCAGCACAGCGACAACCTGCTGTCCGCCACCCTGACCAATACCGGCCCGGTAATCGGCACCGCCGAAGCCTGGCAACAGCGCTCCGCCGACGTCATGCAGCAAGGCCTGATCGCCATGGCCGAAGGCATCGTCCCCCGCTGGTTCGGCCCCCGCGCCTGCGAACACAACCCGGCCCTGGTCCCCGGCTGGCGCGTACAGCTGGGCCGCACCGACAAACGCAGCTACGCCCTGCTGTGTGAAATGCTCGGCCGCTGCAACTTCAGCCAGGCCTTCAAGGGCAAGACCCTGCCCCCGGTGAACGTGATTGCCGGCACCGACGACGTCGCCACCCCGCCCACCTCACTGGAAGCCCTGTCCAACGCACTGGGCGTAGCGGCACCGCTGGTGTGGGAGAATGTTGGGCACGTACCGGCTGTGGAGTGTCCGGAGCGGTTGGTGGAAGTATTCAAATCGCTGGCTAAATAACAGCCGACATGGCAGCAGCCCACCGTCTGGGCTGCTGCCCCCCTCATTCTGTGGGAGCAGCGCCCACGCCGCGAAGTGTTGGTGAGCTCAGCTAAACATCAAGCAACTCAAAATCAATGCTCATCGGCTGACTACCCGTGTGTTTCAGATAACGCACCCGGCCGTGATAGGTGAAGGGCGCAGCCTTACCATGCTCCAGCCTGTGATCTCTAATAAATAGATGGATAGGTAAACCCGCTTTCTCCTGCTCGATAATAGCCTTACCCCGACTGCTATTGGGCGAAGTTTGGTTCTGTGTTTGCCAGTGAAAATGCCGCACATCTACCCAGCGATTTAGGTAACGGAGATCCACTGTTTTTCCCTGCTGATTGAGCGTTACCAGCAGGACATGCACCTCCGGATCGCGCAGCACAATATGGCCGCTATTCCAGCTGCCCGGGTTAAATTCCTGACCAAACAACGGCGGAATATCCTCGCGCATAAAGCGCTGTCCCACCATCATTGCCAGCGGGTCCAGCACGCGCTTTAACCGCGCAAATGTTCGTAGCTGCGCCCGTAACTCATCCGTTACCACCAGATCCGCGTAGTCCGGATTATTGGCGCGCAAGGTGTATTGGCCTGCGGCATCCTTCAGAACTTTGCGCAGTAGATATTGGTTATCCCCTGCTTCGTCTTGTCGCTCAATGGCCAAAATCTCACCAGTGAGCTTGCCCGCACTCTCCGCGCTAATAAGCTCACACAACAGGTAATCCCCATCCCGAATGGGCGACTTACCGCCATCCATCGAGCGTCCAGATGCCCGAGCAATAAAATTTTTATCCGGTGCCAGCTGCCCCAATTCCTTCGGGACAAGCTTATATTCAGGAGTACCTGCATCAGCAGTTCTGAAGTGACCGCAGGCAATTTTCAAACTGGGGAAATACGGCAGCTCAACCTTATTCGTTCCACCCTGGATCGGCGTGACCGATGCGGGCACCACCCCGGGGCGGGCGACATAGGTAGCCAGACGGTAATCCACTAGCTCTTGAACCATCTCGGAG
>JAAYHO010000463.1 GCA_012735335.1 Gammaproteobacteria bacterium | reverse complement strand
GGATTGCCGCGCTTCGCTCGCAATGACGGAGTATGCAACACTGAGTAGCCCTGCCACCATCCGAGCAGCCCAGCCCCAACGTCATTGCGAGGAGCGCAGCGACGTGGCAATCCATGGGTCTGGCAGGTGCCGCACGCACCGGACTGCCGCGCTTCGCTCGCCATGACGGGGGATGCGACACTGAGGAGCCCTGCCACCATGCGAGCAGCCCAGCCCCCAACGTCATTGCGAGGAGCGCAGCGACGTGGCAATCCATGGGTCTGGCAGGCACCGCACGCACTGGATTGCCGCACTTCGCTCGACGTTAGTGTGTGGCAGAGGCGACGCTATGGGCTGTCAGCGCGCCTGGTAGACGATACCGGGGTTGCATTGCACCATGCTGTAGAGCTCCGGCAGGCCGTTGAGGGCTTCGGAGGCACCGAGCATGAGGTAGCCGCCCGGTTTGAGGGTGGCGTGGATGCGGCGCAGAATGTCCTTCTTCACATCCGCCGAGAAGTAGATGAGCACGTTACGGCAGAACACGATATCGAACTTGCCGAGAATGCTGTAACTGTCGAGCAGGTTGAGCTGACGGAATTCGACCCGACTGCGTATCGGAGCCTTGACCGTCCACTCCCCCGGCGCAGTCTCGTCAAAGTAGCGATCCTGCCGCTCCCGGGACAGCCCCCGCGCCATGGCCAGACTGTCGTAGCTGGCCGCCTTTGCCGCGCTCAGCATGCTGGCGGAGATTTCCGTGGCCACTATCTGCGCCCCGCTGCGCAACTGTCCGAGATTGCTGCGCTCGAACTCGTCCACTGCCATGCTCAGGGAGTAGGGCTCCTGCCCCGATGAACAGGCCGCCGACCAGATACGCAGGCGCTGCCCGGGCTGGTTGCGGATGAACTCGGGAATCAACCGGGACTTCAGCACCTCGAAGGGATAACCATCACGGAACCACAGGGTTTCATTGGTGGTCATGGCATCCACCACCAGCTCCCGCAGGCCGGAATGGGGTTGCTGCTGCACCTGTCGCACCAGCTCGCCGAGACTCTTGATACCACGTTGTTCCAGCAGCCGACCGAGCCGACTGGATACCAGATATTGTTTGTTGTCACCCAGAACGATACCGCAGGTACGCTCGAGGTAATCGCGGAACAGATTGAAGTCCGGATCAGCCGCTATCACGCATTATCTCCAGACCAACAGGATAAAAAACTTACTCATACACGCTCCACTCCGACCTCACGCAAGCGCATGAGTACCCGTTCAGCCAGTTCGTCAGGACTGAATTTAGCGAGAAAGTCATCCGCCCCCACCTTGCGCACCATGGCCTGGTTGAATACCCCCGACAGGGATGTATGCAACATCACATGAAGATCCTTCAACTGCGGATCGTTTCTTACCTCTGCAGTCAGAGTGTAGCCGTCCATCTCCGGCATTTCGATATCGGAAATCATCATCAACAGATCCTGCGGAACATTCACCCCCTCCGCCGCCCGCGCCTTGAGCCAGTCCAGCGCCTGTCGACCGTCATTCAGCGCCAGCACTTCCATGCCCAGCGCCTCGACGCAACGAATGATCTGCTTGCGTGCTACCGAGGAGTCGTCCACGATCAGGATCTTGCAGGCAGCGGCTTCGGTCATCTGCTGTGCATCGGCAGCCTGCTGGGGTACGGGGTCCTGCTGAGCGATCACCTCCGCCAGTACCTTTTCCACATCGACAATTTCCACCATCTGGTCATCCACCCGGGTCACAGCGGTCAGATAATGGTCGCGCCCGGTACCCCGTGGCGGCGGATGTACGTCGGTCCAGTTGAGGTTGGCAATGCGCTCGACCGCATTGACCAGAAAGCCCTGAACTCGATTATTGTACTCGGTGATGATGACAAAGGCCGTGGACAGATCCGCCAGCGCCCGCCCGCCAGTGGCCCGCCCCAGATCAATGATCGGCAAGGTACCACCGCGAATATGCGCTACGCCGCGTACCATGGGGTTAAGCTTGGGCAGCACTGTCAGCCTGGGGCATTGCAGCACCTCTTTGACCTTGAACACGTTGATGCCATACAACTGTCGGCCATTGAGCCGGAACAGCAATAACTCCAGGCGGTTCTGCCCCACCAGCTGCGTACGCTGATCCACCGAGTCCATCAAGCCAGCCATGGATTGCTCCTTATACCGTGCAACTCAAGCGGCATGATCCTTGCTTGAGTACACCTGAACCTGTAAGACGCCGATGTTTTGACGCGCGTCACTTTGATCAAGGTCGGGATTATATGCAACTACCGGTGTTCTTCATCAGATATCTGATTATAGCCCTCACCCTGCTGGGGTGCGGCAGTGCGTATGCCAATCCGCTTATCGATCAGCTTATCGGCACTACCAGCACATATCTTGAGGAAGAGATTGCTGCCTATCTGGCCAGCAGCAGCCAGGATACGCGCTACGAGATCAGCATCAACCGACTCGACCCCAGACTGCGCCTGCCGCTGTGCCCGGACCAGGAGATCAGCGCCCAACTGGAAAGCCCGGAGGTACCGGTCGGCCGGGTCACGGTGCGGGTCAGCTGCGAGAGTCGGGACACGCCCTGGCGGTTGTTTGTACCCGCTACCGTGGACCTGTTCCAGCAGGTGGTGATCAGCACCCGCCCGCTGGCCAGACAGGAGGTGATCAGCGCCGGCGATATTGCCCTGCGTGAGCGCAGTGTGGGGCAGCTCAGTGGCGGCTATCTGCTACAGCCGGAGCAGGCCATCGGCCTGCGGGTGCGCCGCCCGATCAGCGCCGACAGCGTGATCAGCCCCAACCAGCTGGAGCAGGATGAGGCGGTCAAGCGTGGTGACCGGGTGGTGATCAGTGCAGCCAACAGCCGGGTGGCGGTACGCATGCCCGGCGAGGCGTTGGAAAGCGGCAGCATCGGCCAGCAGATCCGGGTACGCAACACCCGTTCCGAGCGCACCGTGCGGGCGCGCATTACCGCGCCCGGCCAGGTGGAAGTGGATATGTAGAGAGCTGGATGGGATATACTTGGCAACATACCCGACTGGCAGGCATATTGTGCACCAGTTCACAGAAACAGCCGCTGACTGATCTTTTTCATGAAATACCTAAAGTTTTCTGGAGATCGGTCGTTACAGATGCTGATGAAGCATTCAGGCTGAGGACAAATTCATGGTCATTGATTTCAACACCGGCAGTACCAGCGGTGCCGCACGCAGCAACCAGAGCAGTGCTACTGCCGGTAAGCGCGATGTGGCAGCTGATCGTGCTGCCACAACCCAGGATGCCAGCCAGCCGGCTGCCGCAGACTCTCAGGTCAAACTGAGCAATCAGGCCCAGCAACTGCAGGCTATCGAAGAGCGCCTGCGCGACCTGCCGGAAGTCGACAGTGCCCGCGTCGAGCAGATCAGGCAGGCCATCGCTGACGGCAGCTACCAGCCCGACAGCGGTCGCATTGCCGACAAGCTGATCGCACTGGAGTCCTGAATGACGGCTGGCGCATCAATCAGCGGAGATTGAGCAATGCAGCATCTCAGCGAATTGTTCGCCCAGGCCACCGAGTATTGCCAGCAGTTTGTCGACCTGCTTGATCAGGAAAAACAGGCGCTGCTGGATCAGGATATGCCTGCCCTGCAGACCCTGATCGATGCCAAGGCACCTCTGATCGCCGTGCTGAACGGCGCGGAGAAAGCCATGGAAGCACAACTCCAGCAGTTGGGCAGACCTGCCGATGCCAGCCTCAGCGACTTCATTCTCAGCCTGAACGACGCCCAACTGGCTCAGCAGCACGCCGCCTTCCTGAATGCCGCGCAGGCCTGTCAGAATGCCAACCTGCGTAACGCCCGTCTGATTCGTCACAGCCAGCATATCAATGGCAGCCTGCTGGATCTGCTGCGCAATCAGGGCGAAACCAGCCTGAATGTGTATGATCGTCAGGGTAATGCCAGCCGAACTCGCTCCGGACGCCCCATCAGTAGCGCCTGAGCAGCACCGAGCAGTTGTTTGTCATCAGTCAGAAGTGGATGGGAAGCTGACGTGTCAATGCTATTGGATCAAGGGATAGGCCCGCAGCCTCCCAGAGAAGTTACCGCACCACTGGAAATCCAGTCGCTGCTGAAGGCGCTGCAAGCCTCCAGAACCTTGCTGGAAGTACGCTTTGATGACCGTAATCAGACCTTTCACAGCTATCTGGTCAACCTCGACCCCAGCGCCGGCACCTTCCATATCGACGAACTGATCCCCTCAATGGGCGATAAATGGGCGACCCAGGGTGAAAGCTTCCGCATCGACGCCTGGATGGATGGGGTGCACCTGCGCTGGAACAACGGCGCAGCGGTGAAGGTGCAACTGGAAGATGGCGCTCCGGCGTTCAGTCTGTCCCTGCCCGAGCAGCTTATCTATCATCAGCGCCGCGATGCCTACCGCGCTCCGGTACAGCGCAGCCTGGATACCCGCCTGGAGCTGATTCACGCCGAGCGTGAGCGACGCTTCAGCGGCGAGCTGCTGGATATCTCAGCCACCGGCTGCAAACTGCGTCTGGTCGGCAACCTGCTGGAGCAACTGCAACCCGGCGAACGCTATGAACGCAGCCTGCTGCAACTGGAAGACAGCCCGCTGCTGGATGTGAACGTGGAAGTACGCCACCGGGAGTATCTGCAACCCAGCGATGAAACCCATGTCGGCCTGCACTTCCACCAGCCCCCCGCCCAGGTCCAGCGGCATATAGACCGCCTCGTCAATCAACTGCAGCGCGAAGCCCGCCGGCAGGCGCGGGAAGACCTGTTCTGACCCGCGCCTCAGGCGGGTCTGTGCTCCTCATCATCCGGCGGTGCCTCTGACAGGTCAGCCTCATCCTGCATCTGCTCGACCACCACCTGCTCATCCACCCGGGGGTCCATCGCCGCCGACAGCGGTGAGCTGGCCAGGTTACCTGCTGCTGGCATGAACTGGATCGGCGCATCCTCCACCAGGTTTTCCCCAGTGACCCGCTCCGGCCGAACGAATACCACCAGCAACAGGCTGCTGCAGGCCATGAACACATACAGCATGCCCGGCCCGCCGACCTGCATCAGTACCGAGCCCAGCAGCGGCCCGGCGCTGGCACCCACGCCAAAGGTCACCAGCAACGTGGCCGCCAGCTGCACCCGGCGCTCGGGATCGACGTGGTCATTGGCCAGCGCTACCGCCAGCGGATACAGGGTAAAGGCCATCAGCCCGAACACCGTGGTCAGCAGCATCAGCAACTGCTGCTGCGAAACCAGCGCGATCAGCAGGGCTACCGTGGTCAGGATGATGGCGTTGACCTGGATCATGCGGCTGCGGTCCACCCGATCGGACAACCAGCCGGTGGGCCACTGGGCTACCAGACCGGCACCGATGGTCAGCGCCATGAACACGCCGATGAAGTTGGTATCCAGCCCCGAGGCAGCGGCGTAGGCCGGTGCCAGACCATAGAAGGAACCCAGGATCAGCCCGGCAACGACGATGGTAGTCAGCGCCTGGGGGATGCGCTGGATGAACAGGCGGATTTCCAGCGGCGCCGGGTGCAGCGGTGCCGGGTGCAGACGCCGGGTCACCGCCACCGGCACCAGACACAGGGCAAAACACATGGCCACCAGAATCACATGGCGGAAGCTCAGCTCCGGCATCAGCGTCAGCACCAACTGACCCAGACCCAGCCCGAGGAAGGTCACCAGCATGTAACCGGCAAACACCATGCCGCGCTGATGACTCTCGGCCTGCTCGTTGAGCCAGCTCTCCAGCACCATGTACTGACACATCATGCCCACCCCGACCAGCCAGCGCAGCAGCAACCACCACTCCACACTGGAGGTCAGCGCATGCCCCAGTACCGAGGCGGTCACTACCCCGGCACTGGCGACAAAGGCACGGATATGACCGACCCGGGCGATCAGCCGGTGCCCGACCGTGGCCCCCATCACCAGCCCGATGTAGTACCCGGTCATCAGCAACCCGATCCACACTTCACTGACGCTCTCTGCAGACAGGCGCAGACCCAGATAGGTACTGAGCAGGCCACTGCCGAGCAGCATCAACAAAGTGGAGAAATACAACGACGAGAATGAGGTAAAGGTGCTGGGCAAAACATCCTCCGGTAATTCTGATCCGCCCTGCCTGGCATCCGTGTTCCGCCGTCACTCCCTGGCGACCGCCATAGCATAGCAGGCCAGCACGGCAGAGCGATTGCGCTGCAAGCCACAGATGCAAAAAAGGCAGCTTGCGCTGCCTTTTTCTGCTACTCGGCGGGTTCGACCACCTCTACCGGGGGCGTGGCTTCCACCACTTCCGGCGTGCTGAACCAGCCGAATTCCAGGGCACCCCATACCACTCCGACAATCACCACCAGCAACAGCAGCCAGGGCCACAGTGGTTTTTTCGATGCGTAGGGATCACGCATGGCCTTGGCCGAGCCCGGCGGCAGGTGCGCCAGCTGGGTAAGCGCGGTACCGAAGGCGATATTGATGCGCGCCTGAGTGTTGACCGCCCAGCCGTTGGCGTCGAGGATCGGCCCCAGGTTACGGCGGCGCAGCTTGAACCAGGCCATCAGCATCGACGGGCCGGAAATGGCCAGCAGTACCCCGGCGACCACCAGCGGCCACTGCCACCACTGCAACGACATCAGGCCGCTGAAGATTGCGGCGATGGCTGCACCCAGTGCACCTACCGCCAGACCGATGGCGGCGAAGATACCGGCGAACTTGGCAATATCGAAGCTTTTCGAGGCGACACTGGCTTCGGCGGGTGCCGCCGCACTATTGCCGACCTTGGCTGCGGCGTTGTTCACCAGCGCATCATCCCGGCTGGCAGCCAGCTTCTGAATCTGATCGGAAACCAGTTTGGAGACCCGGCGGTAGGGTGTCCAGAAGGCTTCGCGCACACTGATGGCGTTCTGTACTACCTTGACCACGGTGGCATCCCAGTCGTTGCCATCCCGGTCGTAGAACAGGCCGTTACGCCCCACTGCCAGCTCGGACTCGGTCCCAGCGGTGATGGCTGCGACGATATTCAGGGTTTCGCGCTCGCGGACCGGCTGGCCACGACGGGTACAGGCACAGTACAGCAGGAAGCTCTCGCTGTTGGCCGCCACGGCGCTGTGGGCATCCACATCGCCAACCTCGACCACCAGATCGCAGCTGCGCCCGTCAATATACAGACGCCCCGCCTGGAAGATGGCCTTTTCCTTGCCGCAATAGAAGTTCTGGAAAGAGATGAAGTTGTGCAGCAGGGTGATCAGGTTCTTCTGCAGGCGCAGCAGCTTGTCCAGGTCCACCAGCCCACCGGCGGCTTCCGCCACCTCGAGATCCAGCGCCACCAGCCCCAGCAGCCGGGCCTGTACGCCCTGCTCGACCAGTTCGACGATACGCTCGACGCTCAGACTGTCGAGAATGCCGACCTGCGGTTTGGCCGCCTGCCAGGCAAAGTAGTCACTGCTGCGGGCGGTCAGCTCCCGCCACTGGCTGCGGCTGATGGCCTGTACATCACCCAGTACCGGCTTGACCACATGCTCGCGCAGGGCCTCCATGGCCGAGCGCCAGGCCGGGTTGATACCCTGGTCCAGCGGCAGGTTTTCACCGTACTGCAGGCTGGCCAGCGGCAGCTCGGCCACCTGCCCGGCATCGGCCAGGTTCATGGCCGACAGCCGGGTCAGCTCGGCCTCGTCGGCATTCATGATGCTCGCCGCGCGGGGGTCGAAGGCAGCCATTTCCACCCGGGTGAAATAGTCGTCGATCTTGTCGCGCAGGGCGCTGATCGCGGCAATCGCCTGCTCATCATCCGGACCCAGTGAGTGCACACCCTGCTGCTCAGCCCGCTGCTGCCACTCATGCACCTGCTGGGCCTGCTCGAAGAAGCTGTTGATACCCGCTTCGGATACCGCCGGCTCGCCACTGCGATCCTGCTCCGCGCCCAGGCAACTGATGATATCGGCTATGGCCGCCTGCAGATCCGCGTCAATGGTCAGGGTCGCGGGCACCAGACCGTCACCGTTGGCTTCGGCCGGGGGGAACAGTGCCGCCAGGTCATCGGTGTCGGCCGCCGTCAGGCTCTGACTCTCGTCACGACCCAGCACCTTGAGCAGACGCCGGGCGGCGACGGCGAGTTGCAGCCCTTCCGCTGTGTTGGGGAAGTCAGCAATGGTCAGCGAGGCCTCGCGGAACAGGCTGTGGGGATCAGCCAGGCGCGCCAGCGTCCAGTCCACCGCATCGAGAATCTCCGGTGCGCGTATCCGGCCATCGCTGTTGCCGTCGATATAGGCCAGCATGCGCTGGTCCAGTTCGAGGTTTCTGGTTGGACAGGCCAGTGCTGCCCACAATTTCTGATCCAGCTTGCGCAATGCTCGCAGGTCATCCGGCGTATCCAGACGAACCTGATCAAAACCGCCCGCGCGGAAGAACTTCCAACGATGGTCCGATGATGTGCCCATAACATTCCTTTCATAAGCGACAGTGACAATCCGCCTATTCTGGCAGCAATCCGAGTTGTCGGCGAGAGCCAGGCGCTGCCATGAGCCGGGCTGGGCAGGCGTCAGCCATTCGCAGGCACACACCGAGGCGGCGATCTGGGTGCTGGAGAACAATTTCAGGATAAGAGATGCGCAGCGCTGCCGGAGGAATGGTCCGCCCTGCAGGATTCGAACCTGCCACCTGTCCCTTAGGAGGGGACCGCTCTATCCTGGTGAGCTAAGGGCGGAAATACAGCGTATTTCGGCTGCGCGCATATTACCTGATTACAAGAATACTTGACCACCTTGACAAATGCTGCCAAAGTTCGATTGCAAATGGCCAGCGTCGAAAAGCCGTCACCCTAAAGACGTAATCCCGGCGCTTGCAGGTGGTCGTTGGAAAAGATGGGCATTGAGTTGAGCAAAATGCCTCTATCCATTGTCCATCATGTCAGGGATTTATCTGGATCACTCCAGAACCCAGACGAGATGGCAGATTGGATGGCAGGATGCCATGAGAAATCCAACTGGCCGGGATCGATTCATCAGCTAAAGTGATTATTTTTGCCCATGAAAACTGCACTCCAACAGTACACCAGCCGAACCGCCGACAAGTTTGTCGTTCGCCTTCCCGAAGGTATGCGTGATCGCATCGCGGAAGTTGCCAAACAGCACCACCGCAGCATGAACTCGGAGATCATTGCGCGGCTAGAACACAGCCTTCTGGACCTTCCCACCCTGCCGGACTTCCCTTCCCGTCAGTCGCTGAAGGACCAGCCCGTGGAAGAACTGAACCAACCCGAACGCGAGTTACTGCTGCGCTTCCGTGAAATGAGTCGTCGCCAGCAGAACGCACTGATCGCCCTGCTGGCCGCCGAACAGGCCTGAGCCGTAGCCGCCAATCCCGGCGACTATCTGGACCGGACGAAATGAAAGAGCCCGCTCAGTGTTACTGAGCGGGCTCTTTCACCTTGTGCCGCAGGTGTTATCTGTTACGTCCTTCAGGCTACGAACGCCAGCAGAATACCTGCCGCCACAGCTGAGCCAATAACCCCCGCCACGTTTGGCCCCATGGCATGCATAAGCAGGAAGTTCTGCGGATTGGACTCCAGCCCCACCCTGTTCGACACCCTGGCAGCCATGGGCACCGCCGACACTCCGGCAGAGCCAATCAGCGGATTGATCTTGTGGTGACTGAACAGGTTCATCAGCTTGGCCATCAGCACCCCACCAGCCGTCCCTATGCAGAACGCCAGCATACCCAGCACCAGGATGCCCAGGGTTTTCAGCTGCAGGAACGAATCAGCCGACAGCTTCGAACCCACCGCCAACCCCAGCGCAATGGTCACTATATTGATCAGCGCATTACGCGTGGTATCCGCCAGGCGCTCAACCACGCCACACTCGCGCATCAGGTTACCAAAGCAGAACATGCCAATCAGCGGGGCAGCATCAGGCAGCAACAGGGAGATCAGCAGCAACAGCACCAACGGGAAGATGATCTTTTCCGTCTTGCCGACTTCCCGTAACTGGGTCATGACAATGGCGCGCTCCTTTTCAGTGGTCAGCGCGCGCATGATCGGGGGTTGGATCAGTGGCACCAGGGCCATATAGGAGTAGGCCGCAACCGCGATAGGCCCGAGCAAATCCGGCGCCAGCTTGGAGGTAACGAAAATAGAGGTAGGCCCATCAGCGCCCCCGATGATCGCAATGGATGCGGCCTCGCGCATGCTGAACTCGAACCCGGGTACACCCCAGACGGTCAACGCCAGCGCACCCAAGAGTGTGCCGAAGATGCCCAACTGAGCTGCGGCGCCGAGCAGCAAGGTACGCGGATTGGCCAACATAGGCCCGAAGTCGGTCATCGCCCCGACCCCCATGAAGATCAGCAGAGGGAAGACGCTGGTCGGGATGCCGACATCATAGATAAGCTTCAGCAGACCACCGACCTCGGCCATCCCTGCCACCGGCAGGTTGGCCAAGACGCCGCCAAACCCGATGGGGATCAGCAACAGCGGTTCAAACCCTTTGCGAATCGCCAGAAAGATAAGCAGCAGACAGACGAGAATCATCAGTACCTGGCCCGGTGCAATCTGATACAAGCCCGTGCTCTGCCATAACATCAACAGCTTTTCCATCGCTCTCTCCTTAACCGATGGTCAGCAAGGTGTCACCAACCGATACTGCATCGCCTGGCTTCACATTGACCGACCCAACGGTACCGGCGCGCACCGCGCGTATCTCGGTCTCCATTTTCATTGCTTCGAGAATGAGCACCAGCTCACCCTCGGCGACCGCGTCCCCCGACTGCACCATGACCTTGAAGATATTCCCTGCCAGCGGTGCAACCTGCGGCTCGCCGCCACCAGACGCCGCGGCCGGAGCAGCATGCGCAGCAGCAGCAGACGCCTGCACAGCTGTCGGCTGGATACCGGTGATATCACCGCCCTCAGCCACCTGCACGACAAATTCCTTGCCGTCCACCGTTACGGTATACACCTCAGCACCGCCGGACGGTGCAGCCACCGGAGCCGCCATACCATCCGGGGCCGGCTCAAAGGCCGCGGAGTTGCCGCGATTTTCCAGGAACTTGAGCCCTATCTGTGGGAAGAGCGCATAGGTGAGCACATCGTCCACCTCATTGCCGGCCAGACTGATACCCTTTTCTGCTGCCAGAGCGCGAAGCTCGTCGGTCAACCTGTCCATCTCCGGCTCAAGCTCGTCAGCCGGACGGCAGGTGATGGCCTCAGCCCCGTCCAGCACCCGAGCCTGCAACGCCGCGTTAAAGGGGGCCGGCGCCGCACCGTACTCACCTTTCAGTACGCCGGCGGTTTCCTTGGTGATGGATTTGTAACGCTCCCCGGTGAGTACGTTGATCACCGCTTGGGTACCCACGATCTGTGAAGTAGGTGTCACCAGCGGAATAAAGCCCAGATCCTCGCGCACCCCGGGAATCTCTTCCAGCACCTGGTCAAACTTGTCGAGGGCGCCCTGCTCCTTCAGCTGGCTTTCCATGTTGGTCAACATGCCACCGGGCACCTGAGCCACCAGAATGCGTGCATCCACCCCCTTGAGATTGCCTTCGAACTTCGCGTATTTCTTACGTACACCACGGAAGTATGTCGCCACCTCCTCAAGCAACTCCAGGTTCAGCCCGGTGTCGCGGGGGGTATTCTGAAACATCGCTACCACCGACTCGGTGGGCGAATGGCCGTAGGTCATCGACATGGACGAGATTGCCGTGTCCACGTTATCAATACCTGCCTCTGCGGCCTTGAGAATCGCCGCGGTCGACAAACCCGCCGTGGCATGACACTGCATGTGAATCGGAATGCTCAGCGATTGCTTCAGCCGACTGACCAGCTCAAAGGCGACATAGGGAGTCAAAATGCCGGCCATGTCCTTGATCGCCAGAGAATCTGCACCCATATCCTCGATCTGTCTGGCCAGATCCACCCACATCTCCAGCGTATGAACCGGGCTGGTGGTATAGGAAATGGTGCCCTGGGCATGCTTACCGCTCTGGCGCACCGCCTGCAGCGCCGTGCGCAGGTTACGCGGGTCATTCATGGCATCGAACACCCGGAACACATCCACGCCGTTCACCGCCGCACGCTCGACGAACTTTTCCACCACATCATCCGCATAGTGTCGGTAACCCAACAGGTTCTGACCGCGCAGCAGCATCTGCTGCCGCGTATTGGGCATTGCCTTCTTCAGCGCACGAATACGCTCCCAGGGATCCTCACCCAGGTAACGGATACAGGCGTCAAACGTGGCCCCACCCCATGACTCGACCGACCAGAAGCCGACCTGGTCGAGCTGGCCGGCAATCGGCAGCATGTCTTCAAGACGCATGCGTGTGGCAAGTATGGACTGGTGCGCGTCGCGCAGGATGACATCGGTAATGCCCAATGGCTGGGTTTGCAGCTCGCTCATGAAATAGCCTTTATTCTTATATCAGGACGACTCGCCAGGGGCGATTCAATTGGAACGACGGGCACGGTGCAGGCGAATCGCCTCGCTTATGACCGCCAGCGTTTGCTGGTCAACCGACGAGACAGGAACCGCCGGACGCCTGAGTGCAGCAGAAGGGACGCTCTTTTCAGGAGGAATGAAACGGGCTACCAGACGCGACATCATGCTGATGCAGCCCACCAGCATGATCAGGAACAGAAACACTGTCCCCACCCCCAAAAGCATCAATTCGACGCCTTCCATCAGAAGTTCTGTATCTGTAGAAGTCATTATTCTTATATCCCACATGAAGAAACGTATTAACGTGAATGCGCTTGCAAAACCCGCCCAATGTAACCTCCCTGCACCAGGCATGACAATTGGCGTGTCCAACCAATGACAGCCAGGGTCACCGCCTGCCGGGAAATGCCTGGCCAACCAGCCGCGCCCTACGAGAATGTGCAGACGAAAAAAAACCCACTGCCTAAGCAGTGGGTTTTCCGTATGGCGCACTCGGGAGGATTCGAACCTCCGACCGCTCGGTTCGTAGCCGAGTACTCTATCCAGCTGAGCTACGAGTGCGTTGTGGGGCGTATTATAGAGCCTTCTGAGAGGCTGTC
>JAAYHO010000462.1 GCA_012735335.1 Gammaproteobacteria bacterium | reverse complement strand
GCGCTACTCGGAGCTGGCCCTTACCCCGGCGCCATCGCGAGCGAAGCGCGGCAATCCAGTGGGTGCTGGCAGCACCGAGTTCATGGATTGCCACGTCGCTGTGTTCCTCACAATGACGGGGAGTGGAGCAGCGCTACTCGGAGCTGGCCCTTACCCCGGCGTCATCGCGAGCGAAGCGCGGCAATCCAGTGCGTGCCGCCAGCACCAAACCGATGGAATGACGCTGGAGCGCCGTATCAGTTGAAACGCCAGGTAGTCGTGCCCTTGCTGTCCTCCAGCACCACGCCCATATCCGCCAGTTGATCACGGATACGGTCAGACTCCGCCCAGTTCTTCTCGGCACGGGCCTGCAGGCGGGCCTGGATCAGTGCCTCGACCTCGGCTGCGTCTACCTTGCCCGCCGCCCCGGCCTGCAGGAACTCGTCCGCATCCAGCTGCAGCAGCCCGGTGATGCCGGCCAGCTCCCGCAGGCGGGCAGCCAGCGCCGCAGCAGCATTGGTGTCGGAGTCCTTCAGCCGGTTGACCTCGCGGGCCATGTCGAACAGCACGGCACAGGCTTCCGGGGTGTTGAAGTCATCATCCATGGCCTTGGCAAAGCGCTCGACAAACTCCTCACCTCCTGCGACAGGAAGTTGCGGTAAGCCTTTGAGTGCCAAGTAGAAACGCTCCAGCGCACCACGGGCTTCCTTGAGGTTTTCCTCGGAGTAGTTGATCGGGCTGCGGTAGTGGCTGGCCACCAGCAGATAACGCACCACCTCCGGGTGATACTTCTCCAGCACATCGCGGATAGTGAAGAAGTTACCCAAGGACTTGGACATCTTCTCGCCGTCCACCCGCACCGCCCCGGCATGCATCCAGGTCATGGCGTAGGGTTTGCCGGTGGCTGCCTCGCTCTGGGCGATTTCGTTTTCATGGTGCGGGAACACCAGGTCCGGGCCGCCGCCGTGGATATCGAAGGTATCCCCCAGGCAGCAGGTGGACATGACCGAGCACTCGATATGCCAGCCGGGACGCCCTTCGCCCCAGGGCGAGGCCCAGCTCGGCTCACCCGGCTTGGCCGCCTTCCACAGCACGAAGTCCAGCGGATCTTCCTTGGCCTCGCCGACCTCGATGCGCGCCCCGATCTTCAGATCCTCGATGCGCTTGCGCGACAGTTTGCCGTAACCGGCAAACCTGCCGACCCGGTAATACACATCGCCATTGCCAGGTGCATAGGCGTAGCCCTTGTCGATCAGGGTCTGGATCATGCGGAACATGCCATCCACATGCTCGCTGGCCCGGGGCTCCTGGTCCGGGCGCAGCACGCCCAGCCGGGTCTCGTCCTCGTGCATGGCGGCGATCATGCGTTCGGTCAGCTGCTGGAAGGTCTCGCCATTCTCCGTCGCCCGACGGATGATCTTGTCGTCGATATCGGTGATATTGCGCACATAGGTCAGATCGTAACCACGGTGGCGCAGCCAGCGGGAAATCACGTCGAAGGCCACCATCACCCGGGCATGGCCGATATGACAGAAGTCATACACGGTCATGCCGCACACATACATGCGCACCTGGTTGTCCACCAGCGGCTTGAAGGCTTCCTTGTTCTTGCTCAGGGTGTTGTAGATCTGCAAAGCCATGTTACTGCCCCCAGGAATCGCGCAGGGTCACGGTGCGGTTGAACACCAGCTGGCCCGGTGCCGAGTCCTTGCTGTCGGCGCAGAAGTAGCCCTCACGCTCGAACTGGAAACGCTCCTCCGAGGTGGCATTGGCCAGCGACGGCTCGGCCCGGCAGCCCTTGAGCACCACCAGCGACTCGGGGTTGATGTTGTCGAGGAAGCTGCCGCCCTCCTCCACCTTGTCCGGATTGGCCTCGGTGAACAGGCGATCGTACAGGCGCACCTCGCACTCCACACTCTCCGCCGCCGGTACCCAGTGGATCACGCCCTTGACCTTGCGTCCTTCGGGGTTCTTGCCCAGGGTGTCCGGATCGTAGCTGCACAGCAGCTCGACGATATTACCGTCGGCATCGGTAATGGCTTCATCGGCACGGATCACATAGCTGCCACGCAGGCGCACTTCACCACCGGGTACCAGACGCTTGTAGCCCTTGGGCGGATCGACCATGTAGTCGCTCTGATCGATATACAGCTCGCGGCTGAACGGCAGTGTCCGCTCACCCATATCCTGCTTGGGATGGCGCGGCAGACTCAGCTGCTCGACCTGGCCCTCGGGGTAGTTGGTGATGGTCACCTTGAGCGGGTGCAGCACGCACATGGCCCGCGCCGCATTGTTGTCCAGATCGTCACGGATGCAGAACTCCAGCATGCCCATGTCCACTACCGCGTCAGAACGGGTCACACCGATGCGCTCGCAGAACTCGCGGATCGATGCCGGGGTATAGCCGCGACGGCGGAAAGCGCTGATGGTCGACATGCGCGGGTCGTCCCAGCCGGTCACGTGGCCTTCATCGACCAGCAGCTTGAGTTTGCGCTTGCTGGTCACCGTGTAATTCAGGTTCAGCCGGGCAAATTCGTACTGGCGCGGCTTGGCCGGTACCGGCAGGTTGTCGAGGAACCATTCATACAGTGGCCGATGATCCTCGAACTCCAGGGTGCAGATCGAGTGACTGATCAACTCAATGGCATCGGACTGGCCATGGGTGAAGTCATAGCTGGGGTAGATGCACCACTTGTCACCGGTCTGGTGGTGATGGGCATGGCGGATGCGATACAGGATGGGATCGCGCATGTTCATGTTCGGCGACGCCATGTCGATCTTCGCCCGCAGCGCCCGGGTGCCGTCGGGGAATTCACCGGCCTTCATGCGTTCGAACAGATCCAGGTTCTCTTCCACACTGCGCTCACGGAAGGGGCTGTTCTTACCGGGCTCGGTCAGATTGCCACGGTATTCCCGGGCCTGCTCCGGCG
>JAAYHO010000461.1 GCA_012735335.1 Gammaproteobacteria bacterium | reverse complement strand
GCCATCACCCTGGGGGTGGGTCTGCTGGTCTGGCTGCCGGTCAGGGGGCAGCGCAACGAACTGCGCACCCGGGACGGCTACCTGATCACCGTTCTGTTCTGGGCGGTGCTGGGCCTGTTCGGGGCGGTACCGCTGTACCTGCTGGAGCTGCCCGATCTGAGCGTGGCCGATGCGGTGTTCGAATCCTTCTCCGGCCTGACCACCACCGGCGCCACTGTCATCACCGGGCTCGATACCCTGCCCCGGGCGCTGCTGTTCTACCGGCAGCAACTTCAGTGGTTCGGCGGCATGGGGATCATCGTACTGGCCGTGGCGATACTGCCCCTGCTGGGTGTCGGCGGCATGCAGCTGTATCGCGCGGAAATGCCCGGCCCGCTGAAGGACAACAAGCTGACGCCGCGCATTGCCGAGACGGCAAAGGTACTCTGGTTCATCTATACCGGCCTGACCCTGGCCTGCGCCCTGGCGTACTGGGCGGCCGGCATGCGCCTGTTCGATGCCATCGGTCACAGCTTCTCCACCGTGGCAATCGGCGGCTTCTCTACCCACGACACCAGCATCGGCTACTACAACAGCCCGATCATCGAGCTGATATGCGTGTGCTTCATGGTACTGTCGGGGATCAACTTCGCGCTGCACTTCACCGCCTGGCGCTTCCGCTCGATGCGCAGCTACTGGCGGGATCCGGAATGCCGCGCCTACCTGATGATACTGCTGGGACTGGTACTGATCACCGCACTGCTGCTGATCGCCCACCAGTACTATGCACCGGCCTCGGCCATCCGCTTCGCCCTGTTCCAGGCCGTCTCCATCGCCACCACCACGGGCTTCACCGTGACCGACTTTTCCGCCTGGCCTTCGGTACTGCCCTTCCTGCTGCTGTACGCCAGCTTCGCCGGCGCCTGTGCCGGCTCAACCGGCGGCGGCATGAAGATCATCCGGGTGCTGCTGGTATTCAAACAGGGCGTGCGCGAGATCAAGCGGCTGCTGCACACCAACGGGGTGTTCCCGGTCAAACTGGGGCAGCGGGCGGTGGGCGATCGGGTAGTGGAAGCGGTATGGGGCTTCTGCTCGGTGTACGTGTTCACCTTTGCCGTGCTGTTTCTGCTGCTGCTCGGCACCGGGCTGGATTTCGTCACCGCCTTCTCAGCGCTGGCCGCCTGCATGAACAACCTCGGCCCGGGGCTGGGGGATGTGACCGCGCACTATGGCGAGCTGAGCGCCTCGGTGAAATGGCTGTTGAGCTTTGCCATGCTGCTCGGGCGGCTGGAGGTATTCACCCTGCTGGTACTGCTGACGCCGATGTTCTGGCGGCGCTGAGGGACAGGTTTCAGTCGTCGAGGAAGGCCATCCCGGCGCCTTCCCCCGGTACGGTGCGCTGGATCACCATGCGCAGTACCGGTGCCTCGAAGGGCATATCCTGCACCTGGCCCTGCACCTCGGTACCGGCGGGCAGATTGGCCAGCTCGGGGTTGTCGACAAATACCCCGCCATCGGACAGGTCCCGGGTCTGACCGAACACCTCACCCAGCTGCGGGTGGGTGATCTTGATCCGCGCCTTCATCATGGTCCGTGGATAAACCCGCTTGTTGCTCATGCCATCATCCCTTTTTCTTCTTTCGCCGCCGGTACCACCGCTCCTCACCGGCGGGGCGCGTCTTGAAGCGCTTCATGCTCCACATGTACTGGCTCGGCCAACGCTGCACATAACTGGCAATGGTACTGCTCAGCGCGGCTACCGCTTCCTGCTCGTT
>JAAYHO010000460.1 GCA_012735335.1 Gammaproteobacteria bacterium | reverse complement strand
CGCTTCATGCAGAAGTACTACCGCATCGTCATGTCCCTGTCCGAGCTGAACGACCTGCTGATGCAGCACTTCGAGGAGATCCTGCTGCGCGACGCCGAGGCGGCGACCATCCTGCCGCTCAACTCGCGTTTTCAGGTGCGCAACCACTATATCGAGGTGACCCATCCGCAGGTGTTCAAGCGCACCCCCTTCGCGCTGATGGAGATCTTCCTGCTGATGGCCCAGCACCGGGAGATCCGCGGGGTGCGCGCCGACACCATCCGTCTGCTGCGTGAGCACCGGCACCTGATCGATGATGACTTCCGCAGTGATATCCGCAACACCAGCCTGTTCATGGAGCTGTTGCGCTGCCCCGAAGGGATTCACCGCAACCTGCGACGGATGAACCGCTACGGCATTCTCGGGCGCTATCTGCCGGAGTTCGGCCGCATCATCGGGCAGATGCAGCACGACCTGTTCCACATCTATACAGTCGACGCCCACACCCTTAACGTGATCAAGCACCTGCGCAAGCTGGGTCGGCCCGACTATCAGGAAAAGTACCCGCTGGCCTGGAAGATCTTCTGCCGTCTGCCCAAACCGGACCTGCTGTATATCGCCGGGCTGTACCACGACATTGCCAAGGGCCGTGGCGGCGATCACTCCGAGCTGGGCGCGATTGATGCCGAGCAGTTCTGCCAGCGCCACCAGTTGCCCGCCTGGGATACCCACCTGATCTGCTGGCTGGTGGAAAATCACCTGCTGATGTCCACCACCGCCCAGCGCAAGGATATCTCCGACCCCGAGGTGATCCATGACTTTGCCGTGCAGATGAGCAACCAGGTACGGCTGGATTACCTGTACGTGCTGACCATCGCCGATATCAACGCGACCAACCCCAACCTGTGGAACTCCTGGCGCGCCTCGCTGCTGCGCCAGCTGTATACCGAGACCAAGCGCGCCCTGCGCCGGGGGCTGGACAACCCGCCGAACCGCGCCGAGCAGATTGCCGACACCCAGCGCGCGGCAATGGATATCCTGGTGCGCAACGGCATCGACGAGGAAGATACCGAGAGCCTCTGGGCGCAACTGGAAGAAAGCTACTTTCTGCGCCATACCGCCAGCGACATCGCCTGGCAGACCGAGGCCATCCTGCAGCACCCGCAGCGCCGTGGCCCGCTGGTGCTGATAAAGGAAACCGCCCAGCGCGAATTCGAGGGCGCCACCCAGATTTTCCTCTACACCCCGGAGCAGCATGACCTGTTCGCGGTCACGGCAGCGGCCATGGATCAGCTCAACCTGAGTATTCAGGACGCCCGGGTGATCACCGCCAACCGGATCAACCTGGGTACCTATATAGTGCTGGACGCCGATGGCGGGCCGATCGGCGACAACCCCGAGCGTATCCGCGAGATCAAGCGTGCCCTGAACGAGGCGCTGTCCGACCCGGACGCCTACCCCTCGATCATCCAGCGTCGGGTGCCGCGCCAGCTCAAGCACTTTGCCTTCGCCCCGGAGGTGACCATCTCCACCGACCACGGCGGGCAGCACACCATTCTCGAACTGAGCGCCCCGGACCGGCCCGGTCTGCTGGCAAAAATGGGAAAAATATTTCTCGATTTCGACATCAGCGTGCAAAATGCCCGCATCGTCACGCTGGGTGAGCGCGTGGATGACGTCTTCCTGCTGACTGATGCGGACAATCAGCCCCTGTCCGATCCCCAGCTGTGTCAGCGCCTGCAGAACACCATCATTCGCACCCTCAGCTACAACATCGGGCAGGCAGATCAGCATCCGCCGCAGAGTATGGATATTCGAGGCTGAACAACAACCTGACCTATCGCCCCTTTATTCGGAGTCTGTGACACATGATTACCCTGTACGGCATCAAGGCCTGGGATGCAATGCAGGATTGCTATTTCCCCTTTTGAATCAATAGCTTGCGCCCTATTTTTCTGGAAAAATAAACAGCGGTTCGCGCAATAACCAGCCCCTTTAAAATCAAAGACTTGCGCTCAGTTTTGGGGGGGAATCCCCGCTCACTTCTCCGCCCGTCCGGGCAAATTACAACCCCCTTGCAGCACCATAGGCCGCCTCGCACGCACGGCCCGCTATTCGAGATCCATCAGCTGTTGCAGCATAGACTCCCGTAGCCTCATCAAGCCTTGCGTGCATGTCGGCAAGCATTCCTGCGGTAACCCTGGCTGCCTGGCAATCTGCGGCAGTGCCGGTATCTGCACCGATGCGTCCTGATATATCGTCGAGCTTTTCGCGCATCCGGCGAGAAACAGCGTTGCTATCAGCAAGCTTGCGAGTCCACTCCTGTTTTTCAGCCTGCGCATTCTGTTCGTACTCCTCCAGTTGATTGTGCAGATCCCGCTCCCGCAGCAGGGTGCGGCTGATCACGTCAGCGCTGGCGGCCTGCTGGGTTGCGATGTGTTGCGCATGATCCCGTTCCAGCTGGGCGTACCGCTCGCCCCATAGCGCGCCATTCCAGAGCCATCCGATGACGAGGCCGGCCAGCAGCACGGCGACGCAGGGCCATGCGCCCTTCACTTCCGGCCCCCGTGCTCGAGGCTGTAATGGTTGCCGTCGTTGAAGCGCCCACCCCACGTTCCGCCGATCGACTCCCAGTACTCGCCGAGCTGCTGGTGGTCTTCGGTTTGCGTCAAGTACTTGCCATCTCGGAACAAATTGAAGTCCACGGCCAGGCGCTCTTTGTGCAGTGAGCTGGCCGAGCTGTATGATTTCTTCTGACCCACCTGGCCGTGCAGGCGCGGGTCGCGGTAGGCATCGCCGAACGTGAGCTCGTATCCTTGCTGATACGCGTACTCGATCAGCAGGCCGATCATGCGGGCGAAGCGCCGCTGTTTCTGTCCGAGGGTTTCGCTCATGCTTTTCTCCAGGCAATAAAAAACCGCCCGTAGGCGGTCAAATTTGAGAACCAGGACACAGCATCACCCGGTTATTTCTGGCACAGTTGCCTCGTCATCCTCAAGGTGAATGCAGTCGCTGGCTCCAGCAGTGCCGGCTTTATCGCCCGTACCGACTCCCCCCTCCGATCCGAGCACCGGCATACATCAGCCACGACCGCCAGCGCGCATGGCCCGAGCTGCGCAGCGCATTCAGGAACACGCGGTCTGCCGCTTTGCGGGGCAGCGCCTCGGTGGCATACAGATGATCATGCAGAGCCGCTGCGGCATGGCCGTACTGACCCATCAGCAGAAAGGTCAGCGGCCATCTGGGCACGGACGCGAAGTCGGTGATGAATCCTTCATGAACATCGATGCGCCCGTGATCAGGGTCCAGATACGAAAAAAGCGCCAGAAGGCGCCATTGTTTGCGGTCAAGTAGCTCCGCTTTAAGCGGGTTCGGGAACCGATTCATTAGGCCAGCCCTCTTGCAGCATTTCCGGTGTAAGCGTGCCGCCGTCCAGCGCGGTCAGCAGTTCAGCCTCCCTGTCGAAACAAGCCTGCACATGCGACCTCACAGCAGTGGCTACGCCGATGATCTGCTCGGCAGTCAGCTCGACAAAGCCATCGCCGGTTTTCCAGTGCACGGTATAGCCAGGATCGAGCATGGCCGATACCGCCGCGCCGGTGATCAGCGCTTGGCTATCGCGGCCTGTGTCGATGGGCATGCCGTTGATGATGGTGCCGGATGTTTCGGCTTGATATCTGCGGTCGGCGACTTGCTGCCGGATGGCCGCACGGTCTGACTCCAGCTCATCGGTGTTTTTTGGACGGACAAGCCATGCGGTTTCCCATCGCTGCTCTGAGTCGTTATAGATGAAGCCGTTGCGCTCCAGCATCTGCGTATCGGTATCTACCTCTGGCTCAGGCGTTACCGTCAGCGGATGCACGGCATACTCGGCAAGAGTGTCGGACGGCACATTCCTCGGGAAAGATACCTGCGGGTTATCGCGGCGAAGCTCCCCGATTGTATATGCTGTCGGAGCGCCGTTTGTTAGCTTGATATAGCTCATGCAAGCTGCTCCTGTATCACTTCGAGCATGATTTCAGCTTTGCGCTGTTCCAGCTTTGACGAAGATAGCAGCGCCTCCAGGTTGCCCCGGAACTCTGCCAGCTCTGGGTCGTCGCCGCATTTTTGAATAGCTGATGTGAAATTATCGATATTCACTTGATACTCGATAACTTCACGCTCGCGAGCTTCGAGTGCTGATGTGAGTATTTCATTTCTGTATTGATTCATACTGTTATTTCTCCGAAGGCTACACCTCGACCAGCTCCAGCTGGGAGTGTTGATGGGTTGCTGTATTTTGCGCCAAAACCGCTACCGCTCCACGGATAAGCTGATACAAAAGGCGAGCCGACATGCGCCATCGCGACTGAGCCGCCATCACTAGGAAATTTGACGTTCGTAACCGTTCCGGGAAGTGGTGTTGACGGGTCACTATATTTCGTCCCGAATGATCCATTATTGAATGGGTACGCGCATGTATACGGCGAAGAGCTATATCCGGCAACTATCGAATCGCCCGAAGGTGAAAATGCTACAGAGTGCGATTGGCCTGATGGCATAGATGACGGATTGGTTAGCTGTGTACCGAATCCGGTTGTATCATTCCATGGTAGAACCCGAAGGACATGGCCAGCCGCTAAACCCTCGGGAGCAGTGGCAATAAACTTCCCGTCTGGTGAAAATTGCACATCGTTCAATATACGACCAAGATTCGCCGAGTTAGTGTACTTTGTGCCGAACCCCGCCGCACTCCATTTATATGCCGATATAGGAGCGGAGCTTGTCGATGCAGTTGATATAGCAATAACGGAACCAGATGGGGAAAATGCGACTCCCGTCCCATTGGTTCCGGTTGGTATGGTTGACGGGTCGCTGTACTTAGCACCAAACCCGGTCGCGCTATTCCACGGATAGGCCGTAACATATGGAGCTTGCGTATGTACGACAACTATTGCGTCACCTGCTGGAGAAAACGCCACTCTCCTGCAAGCTGCAGGCGGTAGAGTTGATGGGTCGGAATACTTGGCACCGAACCCGTCGCTGCTCCAACTGTATGCCATGACATACGGTGATACTGCGATGGCAAGAGCTATCGCATCCCCGGACGGGGAAAACGCTACGCCGCTAGAACCACCATTAGGTAGCGTCGATGGGTCACTCATCTTTTTACCGAACCCGCTACCTCCCCATACATAGACTGATATAAACGGCGATGTGCTATAAGTGACCGCCAGAAACTTATTCGCCCCACCGGCAGCAGTCGCACCCTTCAGCTTCGTGGCCAGCATTACGCATCCCCCACACGGGCACCGAACAATTCAGCCCCGACCTTCCATATAACGACGGTAGTGTACCCGCCGGTATTTAACTCGGGCGCAGTTCCGCCGCCAGTATTCCATGTAATGGATAATGAAGCCCAGTCAATAGTGTGGTCTGCACCATCTTCAATCATCAGCGTAACCGACTGGCCTTCCGACCACGTGCCAGCAGTCGGCGTCGAGTTGGCCGATAATACCCATGTCTGAATTGAGCCGTTAGTTGGCGACAGTGCCGGTGTAGTGCCTGATACCGCGTACACTTCCTCAGTATAACCACCGGAAAGAGTAAGGCCGGATGCCTCACCATCTTCCGCCAGAACTGCACCCAATGTACCCGCGTCAAGAGTCACATACTCGATACCGAGCTCGCTTGGTTTAACCGCCAGAACTTTTCCAGCGTTCCCCGCTAGCGCGGGCATACCTTCTGCTGATCCAGCCGCCGCCGCCATGTCCATGGCAAGCTGCGCCTGATCGCGAACAAATGCCGTAATCAGGTTTAACTGCATACCCCACGGCGGCAGCGCTCCAAGGAATATGTCGGCTTTTTGCGAGAAGTCATCTGGCGCATCAGTCCTGACCGGCGGATCTGGTAGCGGAGTTACTTGTGGCGTGGTCATCAGGTAAGTCCCTCAACTGTAATTGTGGCCTCGGATTGTGTCGGGCCATTGATTGATATGCTGAAATCCCGGTAGAAACCGAACAGTACAGTAGCTTCTATGCTTTTTTCGCCGATCCAAACTACCGGCGTTGCCCTTATGCTGGATAGCATGCGCTGCACGCGAGATAGATTCTCGGTCTCAACGAATACATCAAACTCAGCGCGCTTGGAGAATGCCCTCTGCACAATAATCGGTGTACCAAACTCGTCGAACTCCTTCCGGCTATAGTCGATAATCCCTACACTGGTTCCATAAAGCGCCACGCCAATATCGCGCAGCACGCCGATAGCCATATGCCCTACGGCAACTGGCGCACCTGCGTTATCTATAGTAATAGTCAGTCGCGCAGAACCATACGACGGCACATCATCAAGCACGAAGTCAGTCATGCGCTCAAACGGCGTCAGGAAATAATCGTACCAATCAGCCGCCCCGGTATCGACCATCCGCACAACATGATCATAGATAGTGCCGTCAACAGGATCTGTCATTGTCAGAGTTACGGCACGCGCCAACAAGTTGAACATGGCGATAGCGTTAACGACCGCCCTCGGGTCAATTACGACAGTGATGGGATCATCCGAGTCGGTAGTCGATCCAACTTTCTCGTCAAACATGCGCCATCGGTTAGTTGCACCCGTATCAAGCCACTTCGGCTCTGTGGGATCATCCAGTAATGGGTCAGCGTCGGTACTTTCCAGCAGCGCCTCCCATATGCGATGCCCGCGTATAACAAGCGCCCCGATAGTATATGTAGTACCTGACACCCATTGCGGATGATCATCCTCTGGAACGGTGCTGGATATCAGGTTTGATTCCAGCACCGGCACCGGCCTTACGATTCTCATGTGCGTACTCCCGGCATGCCGTCAAAGTCCCAACGCTCCAGGTACTCTGTGCGCTTTGCCGTCTGCATCGTGTGTTTAGCGATGGCCCTCAGTGCGTCACCCTGCCGCGCCACAGTGCGCTCCAGCCGACTGATAGCCTGCGCGGTATCTGCACCTCCCCCGCCGAGCATCGATGCGGTCTGGCCGGCGCTGTAGATGCGAGCCGGCCCAGTGACCTCCAGCTCTGGCCCGCGCTCCCCGACCAGCCTCAGGCCGCCGCTGTGCAGGCCGCCTGAGGCGAATCCCGGTACGCCCTGGCTGCGCAGCCATTCCTCGGCTGATTTTCGGTCAGCATCTACCCCAAGCCCCGCGCGTGCTATATCGTCGTACAGATCATATAGCGACGTGCCTTCGCGCAGCCGGCCCTCCCAGAAACGCAGACCATCAGGATCGGCATCCCGGCCCAGCACATCGTTGTAGACCTGTCGCACCTGCTGCATCAGACCGAAGTCGGACTCGTCAGCCGAAACAGCCCCATCGCGGTTCCAGTCCAGGCGATCGAATGCAGCCTCGATTGCGGACCTGGTAGCTGCTGCGAGAAGCTCTGCACTTGCCTTCGCGGCATCAACCGCTCCACCGGTCACCCTGGCAAGATTGTTGAATGCCTGCTGCAGCAGGCTTGATTGGCTCTGATAGCTGGCCGCTACCGCCTCGGCGTGACTGATCATGCCGTCGAGATTAGTGTCCAGGATCGTCGTCATGGCACTGATCTGCTCATCAGTCGCTTTGCCCTTCAGCGCGCTGCTCAGCTCGTCGAAATTCAGCAGGCCGTTGCCGTCCTTATCCAGGCGCGAGAAGCCCTTGACCAGCGTAGCCATCACGCCTTCGGGGTTCAGCGCATCCAGATCAGCGCTCAGCATGTCCGCCAGCCAGGCAATCTGATCAGCCAGCACCCGGTCGCTGGTTTCGGTATACGCGCCGATAGCGTCAGTGAGCGAAACGACCGTCTCTGACACAATCCCGGTCGCGTCGAACTGCGCGTGCAGTGCGTCCAGTTGCGACTGGGCCAGCGTCATGTCCTCGACAGACGTGGTGTGCAGATCAGCCAGCGCCGCCAGCAGCTCCGGCAGTGTCGCCGTGTCACCGGCAATGCCCTCGAAGATGCCCGCGCCAGCATCGCCCTGTGCAGCCAGTGCCGCCAGCGCCTCAAGTGATGCCGCCGCCTGCTCGGATGCCTGCAGTTGGAGCTGATGCAGAGCGTCCAGCGTGCCGGGCATTGCCTGCGTATTCGTACCGATCAAGCCCAGTACCGCCGCCTGATCCTGTAGCGCCTGAAGCTGCGATTGCGCCGCATCAAGTGACGCTTGGCCGGTGACTGACATATCAGCCCATACGGCAGCAGCGTCAGCGAAGGTCTGCGCGTCCTGGCTCAATAGGCCCAGCGCATCCGCCTGCTCACGCATCAGCGCAAGCTGGCTTTCGGCCCGGGCAGTGATTGCATCTGAGTCGTTTTGCGCAGCAATCAGATTGGCAAACGCTTCGGGCAGCGACAGCACCGATTCATTGATCAGCCCCAGCGATTCCGCTTGTGCTGCCAGTGCGTCGTACTCGTCCTGCGCCTCCGCCCCGACAGACGATGAGGCTTTTTCGACGTCCACCAGTGCATTCTGGATGCGCGACAGTTCCCGCAGGTAGTCGGTTCGCGACCCCGCAGAGTTACGCGCCGCTTCTGCAAGGCGTGACCCGGCATCCACCAGCCCATCCATGGCGT
>JAAYHO010000459.1 GCA_012735335.1 Gammaproteobacteria bacterium | reverse complement strand
GCTTCGAGCAGGATCTGTCACCCGGCTTCGAGAAGAGCCGCCTGTTCATCGAAAGTCAGCTGCGCCAGATCACCCCGGCCGATGACAAGATTTACCTCGGCCACAAGGCCGCCATGGATCCGGTGCCTTACCAGCTGGATCCCGCCCTGCAGGCGCTCAAGCAGAATCGCCAGCGCATCCTGATCGCCGATGCGGTTGGCCTGGGTAAAACCCTGGAAGCGGGCATCCTGATGACCGAACTCATGCGCCGAGGCCGGGGCAAGCGCATTCTGGTGCTGACGCTGAAAAGCATGATGACCCAGTTCCAGAAGGAGCTGTGGAACCGCTTCACCATCCCGCTGACCCGGCTGGACTCTGCCGGGCTGCAACGGGTGCGCAACAATATTCCGGGCAACCACAACCCCTTCTACTACTACGACAAGTCGATCATCTCCATCGACACCCTCAAGCAGGACAATGAATACCGCCGCCACCTGGAGCGGGCCTACTGGGACATCATCGTCATCGACGAGGCACATAACGTCGCCGAGCGTGGTACCAGCTCGCAACGCGCCCAGCAGGCGCAGTTGCTGGCCGGCCGCTCCGATACCCTGATCATGCTCTCGGCCACCCCGCATGATGGCAAGGCACGTTCCTTCGCCAGCCTGATGAATATGCTCGATCCGACCGCGATCAGCGATCCGGAGGACTACGCCAGGGAGGATTACCGTGACAAGGGTCTGGTGATCCGCCGCTTCAAGAAAGACATCCGCGACCAGGTCAAGCAGGAGTTCAAGGAACGGGTAGTCAAGGACATCTATCTGGATGCCTCACTGCAAGAGGAGGCCGCCTACCAGGCGCTGCTGGATGTGCCCTTTACCTATCGCGGTGAACACAGTGCCGAGCGTAACGGTCAGCTGGTGCGTATCGGGCTGCAGAAAGCCCTGTTCAGCTCGCCTGCCGCCGCCTATGTGTCAGTAGAACAACGCATCAAGCGCCTGCAGGGCAAAGCCGAGGTCAGCGAAGATGAGCAGCGCGAAATTCAGGCGCTGCACAGCCTGCTGCTGGCGCTGCGCAATATCGACGCTACCCACTTCAACAAATACCAGCAGCTGCTCAAGCTGCTGAAAAGCAATGAGTTCGGCTGGAGCAAGAGCGCCACCAACGACCGTCTGGTCATCTTCAGCGAGCGCATCGAAACCCTCAACTGGCTTCGCGGCCAGCTGATGAGTGACCTCAAACTCAAGGACGACGCCGTACAGATCCTGCATGGCGGCATGAGTGATATCGAGCAGCAGCAGATCGTAGAGGACTTCGGCAAGCCCGAAAGCCCCCTGCGGGTGCTGCTCTGTTCGGATGTCGCCAGCGAAGGTATCAACCTTCACTACCTGTCCCACCGGCTGGTGCATTTTGACCTGCCCTGGTCGTTGATGGTCTTCCAGCAGCGCAACGGCCGGGTGGACCGCTATGGCCAGAACGAAGAGCCGATCATCACCTACCTGATCAACCGCAGTGACAACCCCACGATCAAGGGGGATCTGCGTATTCTGGAAATCCTCAAGGAAAAGGACGAACAGGCCTACAAGAACATCGGCGACCCGGCTACCTTCATGAAAGTGCATGACCCCGACGCCGAAGAAGAACTGACCATGCAGGCCATGGCCAGCGGTACCCGGGCGGAAGACTTCGACCGCCAGTACCAGCCCGATGAGAGCAACGAAGGGGACGATCTGTTGGCCCTGTTTTTGAGCCCGCCGGTCCTCAACCCCGAGGCCGCCCAGTCCAGCTCCCCGCAGCAGCTGGAGGAGCATACCGTTGAACGCTACAGCCTGTTCGACAGCGACTACGATTTTGCCCGCCAGGCACTGCAAGCCATCAACCGCGAGCACAAGCAGGTCAACTTTACCGCCAACGACGAGCGGCAGACGCTGACCATCACCCCGCCGGACGATCTGGACTACCGCTTCCGCTTCCTGCCGCCGGAAATCCGCCCCGATGACGGCCTGCTGACCCTGACCGCAGACAGGGCCCGTTTTGAAGACGAAATCCGCCGCAGCCGGCAGGATGAGAACGCCTGGCCCAAGCTTCATTACCTGTGGCCCCAGCATCCGGCCATACAATGGCTGGAAGACAGGCTGCTGGCCCAGGTTGCCCGTCACAGTGCCCCGGTGCTGGCGCTGCCTGACACCCCACAGGTCAAGGCTGCACTGCAGCAGGGTGAAAGCGTGTTTCTGGTCAGCGGCCTGATCCCCAATCGCAAGGCCCACCCGGTTATCTGGCAATGGTTCGCCATCCGCTGCCGTACCGGGCAGGGGCAAGGGCCGGGCGGTGTGTTGAACGTTCAGCCCGCCGAAGCCTGGCTGCAGCAGCTGAATCTGAACAACAGGCTGCCCAACCGCGCCCAGCCGCTCGACCTGGCCGAGCTGGAGGCGCTGCGTGGCCCTGTGGTCGCCGCCGCCCGGGCTGAAATGCAGCAGCACCAGCAGCAGTACGCCGCCACCAGAGAGCCGGAACTGGCACGCCAGCTCGCCGCGCTGCAAGCCCTGAAAGACCGCCAGGTCACCCAGATGACCCTCCAGCTGGATGGCTCCAGTCAGGCCGAGCACCTCAAGGCCGCCCGCAAGGAGGAAAGGCTCAAGCGCATCGACCAGATATTCGAGGATCATCAGAACTGGGTACGCGACACCCTCACCATCGAGCCGGTGCCCTTTATCCAGATCATTGCCGTATTCACCCGGGAACAGGATTGACGCCCGGGCAGGGCACAGGAGTTATTAATGGCCGTTCAGGACGCAGTCGATACTTTCATCGGTCTGACCAACGACAACGAGTTTTTCAGCGCGCATTACCTGGCCGAAGTGTTTCAGGGCGACCTGGCGGACACCATCCGCGAGTGGGACGCGCTTGAGCAGGCCGCAAAGGAGC
>JAAYHO010000458.1 GCA_012735335.1 Gammaproteobacteria bacterium | reverse complement strand
TGAACCGGGATGATCGCCGCCGGGGGCATGACCACCGCCATGATTGCCAGCAGCAATACGCCGCCGCCAATTCCCAGCGAGGCGGTGATGGCCGAGGTCATGGCGGACACCATAATCAGTCCGACTGCGGTGGCAGGGGCCAGACTGGCGGGTAACAGCAGGTCGAACAGGGTTTGCATCGAGTGGCTTCTGATCCGGATGGGCTGGGCACATTGTAAGCCAGTGGCTGCCGGAGCCAACCATGAATACGGCGCAGCGCCACTGGCCCGGACTGTCGTCGGTGCCAGCGGGGCGTTATACTGCGCCTTTTCACTGATCCAAGACGGATGGCACGCATGGCCGGAAATACCCTGGGCACCCTGTTTACAGTCACCACCGCTGGCGAAAGCCATGGTCCGGCGCTGGTCGCCATTGTCGATGGCTGTCCGCCGGGACTGGAAATCTCCGCCGCCGATCTGCAGCGGGATCTGGACCGGCGCAAGCCCGGTACCAGTCGGCATACCACCCAGCGGCAGGAGCCGGATGAGGTGGAAATCCTCTCCGGGGTGTTTGAAGGACGTACCACCGGTTGTCCGATCGGCCTGCTGATCCGCAATACCGACCAGAAGTCCAAGGACTATTCGGCTATCCAGCACCTGTTCCGCCCGGCCCATGCCGACTACAGCTACCACCACAAGTACGGTCTGCGTGATTACCGGGGCGGTGGCCGTTCCTCCGCCCGGGAAACCGCCATGCGCGTGGCTGCCGGAGCCATTGCTCGCAAGTACCTGGCCACCCAGGGCATCCAGGTGCGCGGCTACATGAGCCAGCTGGGGCCGATCGAGATTCCGTTCAAAAGCTGGGATTCGGTTGAGCAGAATGCCTTCTTCAGTCCCGATCCAGACAAGGTGCCGGAGCTGGAGGCCTACATGGATCAGTTGCGTCGGGATCAGGATTCGGTGGGCGCAAAGATCACCGTGATCGCCGAAGGCGTGCCACCGGGTCTGGGTGAGCCGATCTTCGACCGCCTGGACGCGGAGCTGGCCTATGCGCTGATGAGCATCAACGCGGTCAAGGGTGTGGAAGTCGGTGCCGGTTTTGCCTCGGTGGCCCAGCGTGGTACCGAGCACCGGGACGAGCTGACCCCTGAAGGTTTCCTCAGCAACAATGCTGGCGGCGTGCTCGGCGGCATCTCCTCCGGCCAGCCGATTGTCGCCCATCTGGCGCTCAAGCCCACATCGAGTATCACCACCCCGGGCCGTTCGATCGATCTGCACGGCAATCCGGTGGAGGTGGTGACCAAGGGGCGTCATGATCCCTGTGTCGGTATCCGCGCCACACCGATTGCCGAGGCGATGATGGCCCTGGTGCTGATGGATCACCTGCTGCGTCATCGGGCACAGAATGCTGATGTACAGGTGTACACCCCGGTGCTGGGTCAGCGCTGAGACGTCAGCTGTCCTCCTGAATGCCGCAGGCGTATCGTCTATAGTGGCTGCAACAGGAGGAACAGCATGAATATCAAGTTCTTTGTGGTGATGGGTGGTCTGGCGCTGTTGATGATGGCGCTGGCGGCAATCAGCAGCGTGAGCGCCAGCGGCGCACCCCGGGGTGAGAAGACCCGTTGGATTCTGACCGTCTTGCTGCTGCCGCTGCTGGGCTGGGTGATCTGGTGGTTCAAGGGGCCGAAACGGGCATGACGCCACAGACCGAGGGGCGGGTAGCGCTGGTGACCGGCGCGGCCAGGGGGATTGGCAAGGGTGTTGCTGCCAGCCTGTTGCGCGCCGGCTGGACCCTGGTGCTGGGTGATGTCGACACCGCCGAAGGGGCGCAGACCGCCGAAGAGCTGGCCAGACTGGGCAGCGTCGAGTTTGTTGCACTGGATGTGGCGGATGAGGCCAGTGTGCAGGCAGCGCTGGAGCAGATCGAGGAGGATTTCGGTCGCCTCGATGCTCTGGTCAATAATGCCGGTCTGGCCGATCCGGACAGCGGGCCGTTGGAGCAACTGTCACTGGACAGCTGGAACCGCCTGCTGAGCGTCAATCTCACCGGCGCCTTTCTGGTGTCCCGGGTCTGTATCCCGCTGCTGCGCGAGAGTGGCGGTGCCATCGTTAATATCGCCTCGACCCGGGCGCTGCAATCGGAGGTCAATACCGAAGCCTATGCCGCCAGCAAGGGCGGTCTGGTGGCACTGACTCACGCCATGGCGGTCAGCCTGGGGCCGGAGATCCGGGTCAATGCGGTGAGTCCGGGCTGGATAGATACCCGTGACCAGGCGCTGCAGCGCAGTGATCCGTTACGGCTGATCGATCATGAGCAGCATGCGGTCGGGCGGGTAGGGCAGCCGGAGGATATCGGCGAGCTGGTGGCCTTCCTGCTGAGTCCGGCGGCGAGCTTCATCACCGGGCAGAATATGGTCGCCGATGGCGGCATGAGTCGGCAGATGATTTACCGGGAATAAACGAAACGGGCCGACATCGCTGTCGGCCCGTGGTATTGCCAGCTTCGCCGCTTACTTCTCGACGAAGGCACGCTCGATGGCGTAGTGGCCCTGGATGCCCTGACGGGATTCCTCGAAGCCCCAGCCGTCGAGGATCGCGGTCAGATCCTTGAGCATCGCCGGGCTGCCGCACAGCATGAAGCGGTCGTCTTCCAGGTTCGGCTTGGGCAGGCCGATGTCCTCGAACAGCTTGCCGCTGGTCATCAGGTCCGACAGGCGACCCTCGTTGTGGTAGGGCTCGCGGGTGACGGTGGGGTAGTAGATCAGCTGTTCCTGCACCTGCTCGCCGAAGTATTCGTTGTTCGGCAGATCCTTGTTGATCAGGTCCTGATAGGCCAGCTCGCGCACCCAGCGGCAGCCATGGGTCAGGATCACCTTGTCGAAACGCTCGTAGGTCTCCGGGTCCTGGATGATGCTGATGAAGGGTGCCAGACCGGTGCCGGTGCTCAGCAGATACAGGTTGCGACCGGACAGCACGTTGTCCAGTACCAGGGTGCCGGTGGGCTTGGCGCTGACGATGATGTTATCGCCCGGCTTGATGTGCTGCAGGCGCGAGGTCAGCGGGCCATCCGGAACCTTGATGCTGTAGAACTCCATGGTGTCCTCGTAGTTCGGACTGGCGATACTGTAGGCGCGCATCAGCGGACGATTGTCGACTTCCAGACCGATCATGATGAAGTGGCCATTCTTGAAGCGCAGGCCCGGATCACGGGTGGTCTTGAAGCTGAACAGGGTATCGGTCCAGTGGTGTACGCTGAGGACAGTTTCGGTTCTGAATTTGGACATGGGTGACAAGTTCTCCGCCAGGGGGATGGTCTGTATTTGCGGCTATTCTAACGCTGGTCTAATCTACCGGTTAAGTGACTTATTTTAATTTGCTTATCCGGAAAAACCGATAATGAAATATACGCTCCGTCAGCTGGAAGTTTTCCTCGCCACGGCCCACCACGAGAACCTGACCCGCGCCGCAGACAGCCTGGCCATGTCCCAGTCGGCAGCCAGCAGCGCCCTGCGGGATCTGGAGGGGCAGTTCGACGTGCAGCTGTTCGACCGGGTGGGCAAGCGTCTGCAGCTCAACGAGCTGGGGCGCAGTATCCGCCCCAAGGCCCAGGCCCTGCTGGAGCAGGCCAATGGACTGGAAGCGGCGCTGGCCGGGCATGAAGAGATAGGTCATCTGCGGGTCGGCGCCACCATGAGCGTGGGCAACTATATTGCTGTCGGCATCATGACCCGCTACATGCTGGAACAGCCCGGGGCGCGGGTCGAGCTGGAGGTGGCCAATACCTCGACCATCGTCCGCAAGCTGGCCAACTTCGAACTGGATCTGGGCATGGTCGAGGGCGAGAACCTGCACCCGGATCTGAAGATGCTCTACTGGAAGGAAGACGAACTGGTGGTGTTCTGCGCCCCGGATCACGAACTGGCGGGTAAACCCTGGCTGCATGATGAGGATCTGGTGCAGGCCGAATGGATAGTGCGGGAGCAGGGCTCGGGCACCCGGCAGAACTTCGAATGGGCCCTGCACGGACTGCTGCCCCAGCTCAACATCAAGCTCGAACTGCAACATACCGAAGCCATCAAGCGCGCCGTCGAGGCCGGACTCGGCGTCGGCTGCCTGTCCGCCATCACCCTGGGCGACGCCTTCCGCCGGGGCACCCTGGTGCCGCTGCCGGTACCGCACCGGGACTTCAAGCGCGGCCTGTACTTCGTCCGCCACCGCAACAAATTCATCAGCGCCGGCATGCGCCGCTGGCTGGAGTTGTGTCAGGAGGAGCAGCCGGAGCTGGGGGTGATGGAGTATTCGTTGGAGGGGTAGGCGGGTACAGCGCCGGGCTGTACCCGCAGGGGATCAGAGCACCAATTCCCCATCCTGCAGCGGAATACGTTCGCCCGGGTGGCGGTCCATTCTGACGCTGCCGGTGCGCTCGCCGATGCGGTATTCAACCTGGTAACCCACAACCTTTTCCTTGCTGTCGTATACGGTTTCACAGCGCTGTTCGGTGGTGGTGTAGGTGTTGTTCTGCTGCATCCGTTCCTGGGTCTTGTTGCCCGCATAGCCGCCTGCGGCTGCTCCGGCTACGGTGGCGATCTTCTTGCCGGAGCCGCCACCGACCTGATTGCCCAGTACCCCGCCGATCACTGCTCCGGCCACGCTGCCGAGTACCTGATGCTGATCCTGCACCGGTTTCTGACGGGTGACTGCCACCTGCTGGCAGACCTCGCGGGGAATGCGTTCGTTTTCCTTGAGTTCCACAACGTTGACGACGTCGGCGTGGGTGGGTGTCTTGTCGGACAGGGCGTTATACCCGGCGATAGCGCCGCCTGCGGTGGCAACCACAGCACCAATGACGATACCTGACAACATTGACTTGTTCATACGCGTTCCTGCTTGCACTGTTGATGAGTGTGGGGTTGAGCCCACCTGTTGCTCCTGAGACCACGCTGCGGCGGGCAAGTTCAGGTCTGCGGATCAGCTGCCTCGTGCAGCAGCTGCATCAACGCCTGACCGGCGTTGGACAGGGTGCGACCGCTGTGGTGAATACAGCCCAGGCGGCGTTGCAGCTGAATGCCGGGCAGCGGCAGCGTGCGCAGCTGGGCGTCGAGCATGCTGCGCGGCAGTACGCTCCAGGCCAGTCCGATGGAGACCAGCATCTTGATGGTTTCCATATAGTTGGTGCTCATGCTGATCTGTGGCGTCAGCCCGTGTTGCTCGAACAGCTGATTGACCACCAGCCGGGTAAAGGTGTTGGGGCCGGAGAACACTGCTGCATGAGGGGCCAGCTCTTTCAGTTGCAGATTCCTGCTGTTGGCCAGGGGGTGATCGGCGGCGACGACAAACTCCAGCGGGTCGAGCCAGATATCCGTGGCCACGATCGGCGCTTCGACCTCGGGGGCCAGGGTGATCACAGCCAGTTCGATCTCGCCCTGCAGGACCTTGTCATAGGCGACTTCCGAGTCGAGAAACTGGATATCCAGCACTACGCCGGGGTAGGCCTTGGTGAAGCGCCGCAAAACCGGCGGCAGCCGATGCAGGCCGATATGGTGACTGGTGGCCAGCGACAGACGCCCCTGAATGGTTGCTGACAGGTTGCCCAGCGCGCGGCGGGTATCGTTCAGCGTGTTGAGGATGAGTTCGGCCCGGGGCTTGAGCGCACGTCCGGCTTCGGTCAGATTCACATGCTTGCCGATGCGGTCGAACAGGCGCACATCCAGTTGCTGCTCCAGACTGGCGATGCGCTTGCTGATGGCCGGCTGGGTCAGGTGCAGCTGCTCCGCCGCCCGGGAGAAGGAGCGGCTATGGGTTACCGCCAGAAAGGCCTCGAGGTTGGCTGTATCCATACGTCATTCCTGATGGTTATCCAAGGCATGAATATAATGAATTTGTTTTATTGCTGAGCAACTTCTAGTATGCAATCCGTGATTAGTCAATGCATAAGCCTGATTCAGGAGAACAGCATGTCCGCCAAGACGCTCTACGATAAGCTCTGGGATAGCCATCTCGTTAAACAGCGGGACGATGGTTCGGCCCTGTTGTATATCGACCGCCATCTGTTGCATGAAGTGACCTCGCCGCAGGCCTTCGAGGGACTGCGTCTGGCCGGGCGCAAGCCCTGGCGCATCGATGCCAACCTGGCCACCCCCGACCATAACGTGCCCACCGACAACCGCGCCGCTGGCGTGGCGGGTATCGAGGATGAGGTGTCCAAGCTGCAGGTGGTGACGCTGGACGAGAACTGTGACGATTTCGGCATCCTCGAATTCAAGATGACCGACCGCCGTCAGGGCATTGTCCACGTGGTCGGGCCGGAGCAGGGCGCGACTCTGCCGGGCATGACCATTGTCTGTGGTGACTCGCACACCGCCACCCACGGCGCCTTCGGCGCGCTGGCCCATGGTATCGGCACCTCCGAGGTGGAGCATGTGCTGGCTACTCAGTGCCTGGTGGCGAAGAAGATGAAGAACATGCTGGTCAAGGTCGAGGGTGAACTCGGCTTTGGCGTGACTGCCAAGGACATAGTGCTGGCGGTGATCGGCAAGATAGGTACCGCTGGTGGTAACGGCCATGCCATCGAGTTTGCCGGATCGGCGATCCGTGGCCTGTCCATGGAAGGCCGCATGACCGTCTGCAACATGGCCATCGAGGCCGGTGCCCGGGTGGGTCTGGTGGCCTGCGACGAGAAGACCGTTGCCTACGTCAAGGATCGCCCCTATGCACCCAAGGGTGCGGACTGGGACCAGGCGGTTGCGACCTGGCAGGATCTGGTTTCCGATGCCGATGCGCAGTTCGATACGGTGGTCGAGCTGGACGCCGCGCAGATCCGCCCGCAGGTATCCTGGGGTACCTCGCCGGAGATGGTCGTGGCGGTGGATGACAGCGTGCCAGACCCGGAACAGCAGGACGATCCGGTCAAGCGCAGTGGCTATCAGCGGGCGCTGCAGTACATGGGCCTGCAGGCCAACCAGCCGATCACCTCGATTGCTCTGGACCGGGTCTTCATCGGTTCCTGCACCAACTCGCGGATCGAGGATCTGCGCGCTGCTGCGGCGGTGGCCAAGGGTCGCAAGGTGGCGGCCAATATCAAGCAGGCGATGGTGGTGCCGGGCTCCGGTCTGGTCAAGGAGCAGGCCGAGCGCGAAGGGCTGGATCGGATCTTCGAGGCTGCCGGTTTCGAATGGCGTGATCCGGGCTGTTCCATGTGTCTGGCGATGAACCCGGATCGCCTGCAGCCGGGCGAACATTGCGCCTCGACTTCCAACCGCAACTTCGAAGGACGTCAGGGCAATGGCGGCCGTACCCACCTGGTCAGTCCGGCCATGGCGGCGGCAGCGGCGATTGCCGGCCATTTTGTTGATGTACGTGAAATGCTCAAAGAGGAGGCGACCGCATGAAGGCCTTTACTACGCACGCCGGCCTGGTAGCGCCGCTGGATCGGGCCAACGTGGATACCGACCAGATCATTCCCAAGCAGTTTCTCAAGTCGATCAAGCGCACTGGCTTTGGTGCCAACCTGTTCGATGAGTGGCGCTATCTGGATGAAGGCTATCCGGGGCAGGACAACAGCGTTCGTCCGCTGAATCCGGATTTCGTGCTCAACCAGCCCCGTTATCAGGGTGCCAGTGTGCTGCTGGCCCGGGAGAACTTCGGTTGTGGCTCCAGCCGCGAGCACGCGCCCTGGGCGCTGGATGAATACGGCTTCCGTGCCGTGCTGGCGCCGAGCTTTGCGGATATCTTCTTCAACAACAGTTTCAAGAATGGTCTGTTACCCATTGTTCTGAAAGAAGAAGAGATTGACGAACTGTTCCAGCAGGTAGAAGTTCAGGAAGGTTATCAACTGACCGTCGACCTGCAGCAGCAGACAGTTCCCCGCCCCGACGGCAAGAGCTACAGCTTCGAGATTGATGCGTTCCGCAAGCACTGCCTGCTCAACGGCCTGGATGATATCGGCCTGACCCTGCAGGATGCGGATGCCATTCGTGCTTTTGAAGAAAAACATCGTCAGGCCCAGCCCTGGCTGTTCGGCGCAATCAAATAGTAAGGGAAAGAGATGAGCAAGAAGATTCTGGTTCTGCCGGGCGATGGGATCGGTCCGGAAATCGTCGCCGAAGCGGTCAAGGTGCTGCAGGCGGCGGATGCCAAATTCAGCCTGCAGTGCGAGCTGAGTTACGACGAGCTGGGTGGTGCTGCCTACGACAAGTACGGCACACCACTGGCTGACGAGACCCTGGAGCGCGCCCGCC
>JAAYHO010000457.1 GCA_012735335.1 Gammaproteobacteria bacterium | reverse complement strand
CCGCCATATTCCGCGTTGAAACGACTGATGGATATCAGCATGGTAGTGTTGGCCGCTCCGCTGTGGCTGCCATTGATGCTGGTGCTGGGGTTGCTGATCAGATTGGACAGCAAGGGACCCATGTTCTTCGTCCAGGAAAGGGTAGGTGAAGGTAACGCCAACTTCCGTCTATACAAGTTGCGCACAATGCGCATGGAAGCGGAGAGCGATGGCGCACGCTTTACCGAAGAGGATGATGATCGGGTCACCGGTATGGGACGGTTTCTGCGAAGATCGAGGTTGGACGAGATCCCGCAGTTTCTCAACGTACTGAAAGGGGATATGAGCATCATAGGGCCGCGGCCAGAGCAGCGGGTGTTCGTGGATCACTTCGAACAGGAAATCCCGTTCTACTCCTATCGGCACGTTGTCAAACCCGGTATTACCGGCTGGGCACAGGTCATGCAAGGGTACGCGGGGGCAGAAGACACGGCGGTCAAGATCGAGCATGACTTCTATTACATCAAGCACTTCTCGTTATGGCTGGACGTGCTGATCATCGTCAAGACGATCCGCACCATACTCACTGGTTTCGGCGCGCGCTGAACGCCACCGCAGTGGCTATCAGCATGCCTGCGGCGACACCTGCAGTGTTGGCGTAGATATCGTGGATGTCCGGCGAGCGGGTAGGGTGAAAGGACTGCACGTACTCCACCGCCAGCCCCACGGCGAACATGAAACCCGCCCGCCACCAGCGCCCCCAGCGCGGAAATGCCGGATAGCTGAGCAGGGTGCAGACGAACAGACCGCCGGCATGGTAGACGGAATCGATCATGTTGAACTTGAAGGGCACTGGCGGGGGTGCCGGGCGCATGCCCAGATAAATGCCCAGCAGGAGCACGGAGAAGAACAGGACCCGATAAGCCAGGCGGTATCGGGCCCAATGGCGACTGATGGCAATCAGCATGAGGCTGGACGCACAGGGGTCACTGCTGCTCCATCATCATGCCGAACCCGTCATTGAAGCGCTTGATATCCCTGGCCTGCGTCAAGTCATACAATTGGTACTGGCGCACCAGTCGTGCACCGCCGTCCCGGGTAACCGGGGCCCAGGCGATGGTACCCACGGAGTTGGTCGAGCGGGCGAAGAAGGCATCGAAGGGAATCGTGAAATAGATACCCTTGTCGAAGCTGCCCTCACCGAACTCTTCCGCCGAGACGTTGGTGCGGGTAGCCCAGGCGCCCACGGTCACCCCGTTGGCGAACCGGCGCGACAGATCCAGGGTGCCGCCATAGTCGCCTGCCAGATACCGCCCGGCACTGGCGCGTACCAGAACATCCCAGAACGGCGTCTGGTTGTAGGTGGTAACGTGCCCGGTCCAGGTGGAGTAATCGCGGAAGCTGAAGTCCTGACGGAAACCGCGCTGCTTCACCCAGTTGGCGTCCACACCGATGGCCCAGCTGGAGTCGAAGGGACGATAGAGCACCTCACCGCCCACACCACCGAACATGTTCTCCAGCAGGCCGCCGTAGGCCATGGCGTAGACGTCGCGGTCCAGCTGGCGGGTCCAGGTGTACTGCAGGTTCTCCAGCATCACATCCGAGGTGGTCAGATACTCACGGATATGAGTACGCACCTGGGGCAGCTGACTTTCGCCTTCGAGTTCGAACTTGTCCCAGTTGTTGAGCAGGTTGACGCCCAGGTTGCCGCGGATCCAGCTGTTGCGGGTAAAGCGGTACTCGGCGTTCACCCGAGCCAGCAGCTGATAGAGGATGAACCCATCCGGGCCGCCCATGTTCTGCTTGTAACCCAGGTTCAGGCCCCAGTCGAACTTGTCCAGTTCGGCGGTATGCAGCACGTCCTTGTTCACCACGCTCGGCGTTGCGTTGACGATACCGCGGCGCAGATCCTGCTGATCGGCACGATTATCCTCATAATCGCGCAGCGTCTGAGCCCGGATACTGGTTTCGCTGACGGCCATGCCGCGCGGTTTGTTCACCAGGGTGTACCAGTCGTAAGAACCCTCACCCAGGCTGTTATCCAGAATGCGTGCCGCCCGGGTAACCCCTTCCGCCTCGTTGCGGTAGGTGGTCTGCTCACCGGTTACTATCACTTCCCGGTCGCGGACGGCGATATCCTCAACCGCGAACCCGGCGTTATCCTTCAAGCGACTGCTGACATCAGCCCAGTCCACCTGCTGGCCGCTGACGCCCGGCGGCAGGGCGCGACGGGCCTCAGGCTCGGGGTCCAGGAACTTACGCGGGAAGGGGTTCGTCAGATTGGTACTGAAGGTAATGCCGATCATGGCCGTGTTGCCACGCTCCCAACCGGCTGTGATATCGACGCCGTTGCTGACGCGGAACACTGCACCGAGGTTGATCCGCGAATCCGCCGGTTTGAAGTCTGGGTCGTCAGGTTCAGAGCGATAGTCGTTGCCGTCCAGTTCCAGCTTCAGTCGCAGACGATCCCAGGGGGTCTGATAT
>JAAYHO010000066.1 GCA_012735335.1 Gammaproteobacteria bacterium | reverse complement strand
TGTAACCGGCGAACCAGCCATCCTTCTGGTCGTTGGTGGTTCCGGTCTTGCCGGCCAGGTCATTGCGCCCCAGCTCCCGGGCGCGGGAGCCGGTGCCACGGGTGATCACGTCCTGCAGCATGCTGGTCAGCTGGTAGATGGTGCGCGGGTCGATAACCTGCTCGGCGGTTTCAACCAGCGGCGGCGCGACCAGCGTATCCAGTCCTGCATAGGCATCCAGTCGCTGCTGATGTGCATCCACCACTTCGGGAGTAACTGCCGGTCGACTGAAGTCGATGACCTGCTGCTCGCTGTTCTCGATGCGTTCGATCAGCCAGGGCTTGACCGCATAGCCACCGTTGGCGATCAGGGCATAACCGGTGGCCATCTGCAGCGGGGTCAGTTCCGGGGTGCCGAGCGAGGCGGACAGGTGCCGGGGCAGGTCGCTGCGGGCAAAGCCGAAGCGCTCGATATAGCTCAGCGCCTCGTCCACTCCAATGTCTATCATCAGTCGCACCGAGACCAGGTTGCGCGAGCGGTACAGCGCCTCGCGCAGGCGGATCGGGCCGAGGAAGTCGCCACCGGAGTTGCGCGGACGCCAGTCCTCGCTCTGATGGCCGTCATTGAATACCAGCGGGGCGTCGTTGGTCAGGCTGGCCGGAGTGTAGCCATGGTCCAGTGCTGCGGCGTAGAGAAACGGCTTGAATGCCGAGCCGGGCTGACGCCGGGCCTGGGTGACGCGGTTGTAGTTGCTCTGCACGAAGGAGAAGCCGCCGGTCAGCGCCTGGATGCTGCCATCCTGGGGCGACAGGCTGATCAGTGCACTCTGTGCCTGGGGCAGTTGTGACAGGCGGTAGTGGTCTGGCTCCTCCAGCGACTGCACCCGGATCAGGTCGCCGCGCTGCAGCACATCCGCGGGTTTGCGCGGGTTGGGGCCCATGCTGTTGGCACTCAGATAGGGGCGGGCCCAGCGCATGGCTTCCCAGGGGATGGTGCCGCTCTCGCCGTTGCGCAGAATGATGCTGACGCTGTCTTCGCCCACCTCGGTGACCACCGCCGCGCGCAGGCCGCCGAGACCGGGAGCGCGGCTGACCAGTTGGGTCAGTTGCTGCAGATCCGCATCCGGATGCCGGGCTTCCGGACCGCGATAGCCATGGCGCTGGTCGTAGGCGATCAGTCCGTCACGCAGGGCCCGGTTGGCCTGGGTCTGCAGCTGGCTGTCGACGGTGGTGTACACATGGTAACCATCGGTATAGGCCGCCGTGCCGAAGCGCTCGATCATTTCCAGACGGGCCATTTCCGCCACATAGGGGGCTTCCAGTTCCGGGTTGGCGCCGTGGTTGCGGGCGGTCACTGGCGTGGCGATGGCCTCTTCATAGGCCGCCAGGTCGATGCTGCCCAGCTGCAGCATGCGCTGCAGGATCCAGTCACGGCGGATGCGTGCGCGTTCCGGGTTGGCCACCGGGTTGTACGCCGAGGGCGCCTTGGGCAGTCCGGCAATCATCGCCAGCTCGGCCAGCGGCAGTTCGGCAATCGGCTTGCCGTAGTACACATGGGCAGCAGCCTCGATGCCATAGGCACGGTTGCCCAGGTAGATCTTGTTGACGTACAGCTCGAAGATCTCGCGCTTGCTCAGCTGGCGTTCGATCTGCAGGGCCAGCAGGATCTCGTTGAGTTTGCGCGAGAACACCCGGTCACTGGTAAGGAAGAAGTTCTTCGCCACCTGCATGGTGATGGTGCTGCCGCCGGTCTGAATCTGCCCGCTGCTGATCAGCTCCGAGGCGGCACGCAGCAGGCTGACCGGGTCTACGCCGTGGTGATTGAGGAAGTTGTCATCTTCCGCAGCGAGGATGGCGTCGATGAATCCCTGGGGGATCTGCTCGAAGCTGATCGGCAGTCGGCGCATCTCGCCGAATTCTGCGATGAGCTTGTGATCTTTGCTATATACTCGCAAAGGTGTTTGCAATTTGACATCGCGCAGTGTATCAACATCAGGCAGGGCCGGACTCAGATAGAGCGCCACACCGCTGATGACGAGAAGAGGACCACTCGCAGCGGCGACCAGCAACCAGAACAGAACGATTAGAAAGCGCATGAGGGATTGATCATTTCCCTGTAAGTTGAAACTGTTTACGGAAGATAGGTTGAGAACGGGTTAACAGTCCGCATTATAAGCTGATTTTTTTCCATTTAGCCATTTGCGCTGAGACAAGGACTGTTATTTAATGTGGTCAAATACGAACCGCCCGTAAGTGGCGGATGCTGATAGGAAATTGGCTGTGCTAGGGCTCCTAAAGAAAAAATCGAATGCGCTGCTGGGTATCGATATCAGCTCCACAACAGTGAAGCTGCTGGAACTCAGCCGATCAGGGAACCGCTACAAGGTGGAAGCGTATGCGGTTGAACCTCTCCCCCCCGGTGCGGTGGCAGAAAAGAATATCGTCGAACTCGAGGCTGTGGGGCAGACCCTGGAAAAGGTGCTGTCCCGTTCGCGTACGTCGCTGAAACAGGCGGCGGTCGCGGTAGCCGGGTCTGCGGTGATCACCAAGATCATCGAAATGGACGCCGGTCTCGACGAGGACGAGATGGAAGAGCAGATCGCGCTGGAGGCCGATCAGTACATTCCCTATCCGCTGGATGAGGTGGCCATCGACTTCGAGGTTCAGGGCGTGTCACCACGCAATCCGGAACGGGTCGAAGTACTGCTGGCTGCCTGCCGCCGCGAGAACGTCGATATCCGCGAGGCCGCGCTGGCCCTGGCCGGTCTCGACGTCAAGGTGGTCGAAGTCGAAGCCTACGCCATGGAGCGTGCCTGCGAACTGGTGGTCGACCAGCTCAGCGGTGATCCGAACGAACTGACCATCGCGGTGATCGACATCGGCGCGACCATGATGACCCTCAGTGTGCTCAGCCGCGGTCGCACCATCTACACCCGCGAGCAGTTGTTCGGGGGCAAGCAGCTCACCGATGAGATTCAGCGTCGTTACGGGCTGTCCCAGGAAGAGGCCGGTCTGGCCAAGAAGCAGGGCGGTCTGCCGGACGACTACGAAACCGAAGTGCTGCGTCCGTTCAAGGAGGCGGTAGTCCAGCAGGTCTCCCGTTCCCTGCAGTTCTTCTTTGCTGGCGGCCAGTTCAACGACGTTGACTACATCCTGCTGGCCGGTGGTACTGCATCGATTCCGGGGCTGGATCAACTCATTCAGCAGAAGCTCGGAACCGCCACCCTGGTGGCCAACCCCTTTGCAAACATGACCCTGTCGAACAAGGTGAATGCGGTCGCGCTCAGTAATGACGCGCCGGCACTGATGATCGCCTGCGGTCTGGCAATGAGGAGTTTCGACTAATGGCTCGCATTAACCTGTTACCCTGGCGCGAGCAGCTCAGGGAAGAGCGCAAGAAACAGTTTCTCTCGATTCTGGTGCTGATTGTCATCGTTGCTGGGCTGCTGGTGTTTCTGGCTGACCGCAACCTGAATGGCAAGATAGATCACCAGAATGCGCGCAATGACTTTCTGCGTAAGGAAATCCAGCTGCTGGATGGGCGCATAAAAGAGATCGAACAACTACAGGCGCGGCGCACCCAGCTGTTGGACCGGATGAAGATCATCCAGGACCTGCAGGGCAACCGGCCCATCATTGTTCGCGTGTTTGACGAGATGGTTCGTACCCTGCCGGACGGTGTGCACTTCACTGCGGTGAACATGAAAGGGCCGGTCATCAGCATCAAGGGTGGGGCAGAATCGAACAGCCGGGTATCCAATCTGATGCGTCAGATGGATTCCTCCGACTGGCTCGCCGCGCCCAACCTGACCGCCGTCAAGGCAGTCACCCAGGGAGCATTGGATCAGGCCAACGTGTTCGAGATGTCGGTTCGCCAGACAGCTCCGGGCAAGGCCGCTGAGGGAGAACAGCAGCAATGAGTTTTGCTCAATCCATGGAAAGTCTGAAGAAGATCGATATCAACGATCTTGACTTCAACAATATAGGTTCCTGGCCAGGGGCACTGAAAGTCATCGTCGCCGCTGTGGTGTTCGCGGTGCTGTTGTTCCTCGGCTATCACTTCCACCTCAAGGATCTGCAGGCGAATCTGGAGCGTACCGAGGCCCAGGAGGTCACGCTGCGCAAGGAGTTTTCCGACAAATCCTTCAAGGCCGCCAACCTGGAAGCCTACAAGTCGCAGCTGGTAGAAATCGAAGAGCGTTTCGGCACGCTGCTCAAGCAACTGCCCAGTGATACCGAAGTACCTGGTCTGTTGGAAGATATTACCCAGATGGGCCTGAACAGCGGTCTGGAGTTCGAGTCCATCACCCTGCAGCCAGAGGTAACCCAGCAGTTCTACATCGAACTGCCGATCCGTATTGTGGTTCAGGGTAACTACCACGACATTGCCACCTTCGTCAGCAGCGTTGCCGGGCTGCCGCGTATTGTCACTCTGCATGATTTCGAGATTGCGCCGCTCAGCGCCGGTAACCCGGATCTGCTGAAAATGAATATTCTGGCGAAAACCTACCGTTACAACGAAGCGGGAGGTCAGCAATGAGCGCATACAGACCCTTCGCTGGTGGTTTGCTGATACTGGGTGCAGTCATGCTCGGTGGTTGTAATCAGAGCGAATTCAGCGATCTGCAGGTGTTCATGGAAGAGACCCGGGCTCGCCCGGCAGGTGCTATCGAGCCCCTGCCCGAGGTCAAGCCCTATGAAGCCTTCACCTACGGCGCCAGTTCGTTGCGCAGCCCCTTCCAGCCGCCGGTCCGAATTGACCTGGCGCAGAGGGAACGGGGCTCTCAGGACATCCGACCGGACGAGGATAGAACCAGGCAGTTCCTCGAAGGCTTCAATATTGAAGGCTTTGAAATGGTCGGCGTTCTCAGTAATCAACAGGGCATGCAGGCGCTCGTTCGCGGCGCCGGCAGTGTCCATAGAGTCAAGATCGGCGACTACCTGGGCCGCAACCACGGCCGGGTCACCAGCATCGAAGAGGGCCGTGTCGATGTCGTTGAAATAGTCCCGGATGGTGAAGGTGGTTGGTTGGAGCGACCGCGTACCCTCAGCTTGCCTGAGCGCGGATAAGGTCAACCAGGGAGAGATAACATGAACTGTAAACAGTCGCGCGTGGAACGCAATCAAATGCCTCTAACCAGGAAGTTTTCATTCGCCGCAGTGCTTGCGCTGCTCAGCCCGCTGGCTCTGGCCGCAGACCTGCAGAAGCTGGATGTTGCTTCACTGCCGGGGGAGAGAGTTGAACTCAAGTTGACCTTTGATGAGCCGGTGGCGGCCACGCCCAAGGGCTATACCATCGATCAGCCTGCGCGTATCGCCATCGACCTGCCGGGCGTCAAGAACCGTCTGGGCGAGCGCAGCCGCGAGCTGGGGCTGGGTAATACCCGCAGCCTGACCGTGGTAGAGGCCAATGATCGCACCCGCCTGATCATCAACCTGACCGACCTGGCTCCCTACACTACCCGTGCCGATGGCAACAACCTGTATATCCTGGTTGGCGCTGGTGAGGCTCCGGGCTATACCGCAGCTGCACCGGTTGCCGCGAGCGCCCCGGCCCAGGCCAATGGCAGCGAGTGGCGCGGTGCCGATCAGCCTGCCGTATCCAGTCCGGCAGCAGTGTCCGGTGGCCGTGCCATCCGCAGTCTGGACTTCCAGCGTGGTGAGCAGGGTGAAGGTAACGTGATTGTCGACCTGTCTGACCCGTCCATCCGTGTGGATGTACAGGAGCAGGGTGGACGGGTGCGTCTGAACTTCCCCAATACCCGCCTGCCGGATGAGCTGCGCGTACGTCTGGATGTGAAGGACTTTGCCACGCCGGTGAACTTCGTCAACGCCAGCACTTCTGGGCAGGATGCCAGCATCAGCATCGAGCCGACCGGCTTCTTCGAACATCTGGTGTATCAGACCGATAACCGCCTGATCGTCAGCTTCAAGCCCATGACCCGTACCGAAATCGAACAGCGCCGTGCCGACGAGTTCTCCTATTCGGGTGAAAAACTGTCGTTGAACTTCCAGGACATCGAGGTGCGTTCGGTACTGCAGCTGATTGCCGACTTTACCGACCTCAACCTGGTGGCCAGTGACACTGTGCAGGGCAGCATCACCCTGCGTCTGCAGAACGTGCCCTGGGA
>JAAYHO010000456.1 GCA_012735335.1 Gammaproteobacteria bacterium | reverse complement strand
TGGCTGATGGCCTGCTTGATATTGTCGCTCAGCGGCACGCTGTCCAGCAGGTGCTGACGGGACTCGCCCAGCAGCACATGGATCAGTGAAAACACCCCCACGGTAAAGGCCTCGTCCGGGGCATGCCTGCTGAATTGACGGGTCAGCGCTTCACACATCGCCGCCCTGGTCAGCAGCTGCGGCAGCATCAGCAGGCTGGCTGGGCCGTTGCGTGCCAGCATCAGCATGATCACCAGTTGCCGCAGCCGTTGCAGGCCGAGCACGGTCAATGCCTGATGGATGCTGGAGATGGCCTTCAGGCGGCGGTTGGCGGCGGAGTTGGCCTGTTTCAGCAGGGCGACGCACAGCTCCGGGTCCTGCACCAGCAGGTATTCCAGGCGGTGAAAGTCGGGCGTGGTGCTGTACAACAGTTCGAGCAATTGCAACTGAGCGGCATGGTTGCTCTCGCGGTGGCGACGGGACTGGGCATGAACTTCGGCGCGGGCGTAGAAGTGGCCCTGAAACAGGGAAAAGCCCAGCGCCTTGCACTGGTTGAAAGTATCCAGAGTCTCGACTTTTTCCGCCAGCAATTGCAGATCGTGCCGTTGATAGAGTTCGATGCTGGCTTCATCCAGCGGCTCCAGCATATCGACCTTGATGATATCCGCCAGCTCCAGCAGCGGACGGGTGGCGTTGGTGAGCACGAAGTCATCCAGGGCCAGCCGGTAGCCCAGCTCGCGCAGCTGATGCAGACGCTGGATCAGTTGCTGGTCGACGGTAACCGACTCCAGCACTTCGATAACCAGTTGTTCGCTGCTGGGCGGCAGCAACTCGGGGCTCAGCAGCCAGTCCCGGGGCGCATTGAAGAACAGCGTGCGCTGGCCGACCAGGTTTTCCAGACCAATTTCAAAGAGCGCGGCATTGCACGCGCGCACCGTCGCCGTCAGGCCACAGTCGATCAGCGCCTGATTGCTCTGCGGGTCATGACGATAAAGCAGCTCATCGCCCACATGCTGCCATTGCGCATTGCATATGGGCTGTAGAGCAATGCAGTAATTGGGGAATGCGCTGTCGGTTTCCGGCACCTGATGGCCCTGTGCAATCCAAGCATGTCGCCATGGTGTACGTTCCTGCGGTATCAGGCAAGAGTGTCCTCACATAATGTAGGGCTTTGCGGCGCTGCTGCGCGGCATGGCCTATGCTGGATAGCTCGATGATTGAGGAGGAACCACCATGACGCTTTCCGGAAGTTGCCTCTGTCGCGGGGTGCAATACGAGATCCACGGGCCGATCAGCGATGTCTACAACTGCCACTGCTCCATGTGCCGCAAGCTGCATGCGGCGGCCTTCCGCACCTGCGGGCGCATCCGCTCAGCAGACTGGCGCACCCGCAGCGGAGGTGAGCTGATCCGCTTCTACGAGTCCTCGCCCGGCGAGCACAAGGCGTTCTGCTCTGTGTGCGGCTCCAGCCTGTTTACCCGCTTTGATGACAAGCCGGAGGCCTACGGCTTCCCGCTGGGCACCCTGGATACGGACCCCGGAGTGCGGGCACAGAAGCATGTGTTTGTCGGCAGCAAGGCACCCTGGTTCGAGATTACCGACGATCTGCCCCGGCACGACGGGTTTGGCTGACGGCTGCCTGCTCCGGCCGGGTTTGATATACTCATCGCTCACGTCACGGAAGCAGGGACGACCCTGCTTCGTCATCCGCGAGGGGACGGCCCCATTCAGAGGTAGATATGAATTGGGCCATTCTGGTTGTCGCAGGTCTGTTTGAAATCGGCTGGGCTATCGGTCTGAAGTACACCGAGGGGTTTACCCGTCTGTGGCCGACAGTCGCTACTGCTCTGTCCATGCTGATCAGTGTCTGGTTGCTGGGTATTGCCATGAAGACCCTGCCGGTGGGTACCGCCTATGCAGTCTGGGTCGGTATCGGCGCTGTGGGTACCGTGCTGCTGGGAATGCTGCTGTTTGATGATCCGGCCAGCCCGCTGCGGCTGATCAGTCTGGCGCTGATTGGTGCCGGGATTGTCGGTATCAAATTGGCCAGCGCCTAGCCGTGCTATGCTCGGCGCCCATCGTAAT
>JAAYHO010000455.1 GCA_012735335.1 Gammaproteobacteria bacterium | reverse complement strand
TGGCAGGAATGATGATCTCCTTCTTCCCGATCAACTCCCAGTCGTAACGATCCGGTGCACCATTGAACAGGCGATCCTCGTCAATGATCATCAGTCCATTACTGCCGCCCAGCGGCTGATCGTAGCCATAACCGGGGGCCAGGCGCACCCGACGGGTACCCGTGTTGTATGACCAGGCGGTGCGGGCCGCGGCGCGGTAGTTGTAGGGTTCGTGGATGAGCGAGATATTACCGCGCTCGCGCAGGGGCAGCAGCGTTTCGGTAAAACAGTACGACCCTATGCCGTCACTGGTATGGGGACGCGCGGCCGGGTCCGGATTGGTGGATGGCGCCAGACAGCGGCCATGTGACCGTCCCCAGCCGATGCTGCCGCTGTTGGTAACCGCTGCGATGTCGCGAATCTCGTCCTGGGTCCAGGACCGGAACGGCAACTGGTGGTTCCACAGCACCTCCACTCCGTTTTTCGGGATCGGGAAGGGGATGGAACCCAGACCCTCGTAGCCGAAACCGTCGTCAACGATACGGGCATTCTCCGCGTTCCATCGGGCGCGCTCGCACACCACTTCGGGGTAGGCAAAATCACGGCGCCCTTCATAGACGTTGATCTTGTAGGTATCGGGGTAGCGCTTGAACATCGCCTGCTGCCCCTCGGTCAGCCTGTCGGCATGCTCAGCCACATTGGCGGCGGTGATAACCAGAATCGGCTTATCCGCCGCGTAGGGGTCCACCGGATGGGCACCGCTGTGCGGGGGCGCGTCCCAGCCAGGGACCTCACCCACGTGGATACCCCGGAATTCGGGAATGCTGCCATCGGCGTTGGCGGCACGCTCGGCGCCCACGCACGTCAGGTCCTGCCCCAGACGCGCGGCCTCCTCAGGGGAGACGGCAGCAGCTGCCAGCCCGGCGAAACTCATGCTGATGGCCGCAGCCAGAGAAATTACCACACCATGTCTATTCATTATTCTTCTCCACTGGTATATGCGATCACTCCCGCCCTGCCGGCCAGTTCCGTTCTGGATCAGACGGCACCGACAGCAACAGGAAGTCGCTTGGCTATTCATTGTCAGAAGCTGTACTTGGCCGAGATGGTCAGGTAATCGCGATCGGCCAGCATCCGGTTGCGGCTGGGATCAGCCGAGTACAGGTAGGCCGTATAGGTAGTGTTCAGCTCCAGGTTGCCCAGGTACTTGAAGGTCGCCCCCACCGACATGCGCTTATCACCCTCGCCTGCGGAGATCGTACCCTTGAGCGGCGTGTTGCCATCGACCACATGCGCCCAGTTGATCGGCACGTTCAGGTCCCAGCCGGGGAAGATGCCGGGATAGGACAGTACCCCCTGCAGGGTGTAAGCAGTGGAAGTCTTGGTCTGCCAGGAAGTGGCGGTCTTGAAGGTGAAATCGTCGTTATTGCCGATCTTGTCCACATCGTCGGCACGCACATGCACCACTTCGCCCATGATGGTGGTAGAGCTGGCCCAGGGCATATCGCCAAAGGCACGGATGAAGCTCAGCTGCATCTGCTGGCCGGAGCCGGTGGTCAGTTGGTTGCCGGCGAGCATTACCGGTGCACCGGTACGGTAGGACCATTCGCCGCCGACCTGGGTATCACCCACGCTGGTGGAGAAGCTCATACCGGTGAGCTTGATGTCCTCGATATACTCGATTTCATAGCTCTGGAAGTCCGGAGCTATGGTCACCCCGCCCGGGTTGCGGTCATGGTACCGCACATGGAAGAACCCCAGCTCGGTGGACAAGGTCGGGCGGTACATGGCACGGATACCGTACTGACCGCTGTCACGTGGATCATTGGTGCCAGCATAGGCCGCATTGAAACCCGGTCCCAGGATCATGAACTGCCGCCCTGGCCCGGTCACGTCGGAGGTCGACAGAAAGGAGCCGACGGGATTCAGCTCATTGCCCTTCCACTCGTACTGCGCATAGGCGGACAGGCCGAAGTCGGGGTTTACCTCCCAGTTGGCCGACACCTGGCCGACCGGCAGCATGATGTCCTTGACTTCAATGCCGGGCTGACCGGAGTTGACCACGTTGACCGGACCCTGTACTCCGTTCACACCGGGATAGAACAGACCCTCACCCCAGGCCACCACATGGCGCCCGGCCTTGACGCCCAAACGCTGGCGGGCCGGCAGTTCGAAGTCGGCGAAGACGTAGGCATCCAGAAAGCGGCTGCGGCCGCCGGAATATTTCTTCGCATCGCTGGTGAACTCATTGTGGTCGCCGTCCTTGTTGACGGTACCGGGGGAGTCATTGTCATTGCTGCGGTGATAAACGTCGTCATAGAACGTACTACCACGCAGAACCGCTCCATAGTTATCCTTGCGCAGGATAATTTCACCCAACGCGGTGACCCGGTGGGTCATCAGCGAATGCCGGTCGAAGTTGCGGTTGCCGTCATCGGCATTAGCCTGGCCATCCAGCAATTTGGAATCGGCATCTTCCATGCGAATGCCGAGACCGTAACTGGTAGTGACCGACCAATCCAGGGT
>JAAYHO010000454.1 GCA_012735335.1 Gammaproteobacteria bacterium | reverse complement strand
CGGATGGCGCTTTCCGGCTGGATACCGGCAAAGCCGTCCACCGGCTGGCCATCCTTGAACAGCACTACTGTGGGCAGGCTGCGGATGCCGAAGCGTTCGGTGAGAAACACTTCGTCATCGCAGTTGACCTTGGCCAGCAGCAGCTCGCCGCCCAGGCTTTCGGTGATGTTCGCCAGCATCGGCATCAGTGCCTTGCAGGGGGCGCACCACTCGGCCCAGAAATCCACCAGCACCGGTTTGTGATGGGAGTTCTCTATTACCAGCTGATCGAAGGTGTCGCTGGTAACGTCAAAGATGTGGGGTGACTGGCTCATGCGGAATCCTGAATGAAAGAAGCTTCTTGATGATATCTGGGGGTGACCGGGCGGTTATCAACCCTCGGCCTGATACAGGGCGACCTGGCGGAACTCCAGCGGCTCGCCCAGCTCCGGCCAGGTCTGGCCCGGCAGGGTCGCCAGTCGTCGATAGTGCGGGTGCTGCAGGTCGCGTACCCGGGAGTCGGCCAGCAATACCTGGCTGGCGCGGCCATGGAAGTGATCGAGAAACTCATGGTTGGCCCGGTCGTAGAGCACATCGGCGGCGACGATCAGATCCAGCTCACCGTCCACCGCAAAGTAATCCGCTGACAGCTCCAGCGGCAGGTTGTTGATCTGTGCATTCATTGTACAGGCCAGTTGTGCGGCCTGATCCAGATCGCAGGCAATGCTGCAGGCGGCACCGGCTGCACTGCAGGCCAGCGCGACCACGCCGGAACCGCTGCCGAAATCCAGCACGCGCTTGCCGCGCACCTGCTCGGGGTGATCGAGAATCCAGCGCGCCAGGGCCAGTCCGCTGCCCCAGCAGAAACCCCAATAGGGCGGTTGCTCCAGCAGGCGACGGGTTTCATCGCTGCTGAAGGCGCGATCCAGGTTGGCTGGATCCAGCAGCCACAACTGCAGTTCCGGCAGGCCGGGCAGGGTGGCCGGCTGCAGGCGGGCGTCGGGCAGTACGCGGTGCAGATGCTGGTGCAGTTGCTCGAGCGGCATGTCGGCTCCGGTCGGTTCAGGGGCTGGCATTGTAGCCTGATTGATCTGGGATCATTCGGGCCGGCGCAGTTCATTGTCGGTCATCCTGGCGCTGGCTATAGTCGTTGGTCCCGGTTTCAGTGAAAGCCAGAGAGAGAATAACAATGACTGCAGAACTGTTTTTTTCCGGTACCCGCCTCAGCCCGGATGAGGTGGAACAGCGGGGCTGGAAATTGTCTGGGGGGCTGGCGCGGATCGGTGTCGAGGAAGGTGATGTGCTGGCGCTGATGTTGCGCAACAGCGTGCCCTTTGTCGATGCCATTCAGGCCGGGCAGATTGCGGGCTGTTACTACTGTCCGATCAACTGGCATTTCAAGGCGCAGGAGGTGGGGCACATCCTGCGAGACTCCGGCGCCAGGGTACTGCTGATCGAGGCGGATCTGCTGGAACAGGTGCGTGAGGTCATTCCCGCGCAGGTGGTTGTGCTGGTGGTGGGCGCTGAGCCGGGCGGGTTGCGCGAGGGCGAGCTGGATTATCAGCACTGGCTGGCGGAACAGGCGGCCTATGCCGGCCCGCCGCGTACGCCGCGCATGCAGATGGCCTATACCTCAGGAACCACCGGTCTGCCCAAGGGCGTCAAGCGGCTGCCGCCAGCGCCGGAGGAGGCCGATCAGGCCCGCCAGCGGATGGCCGAAATGGTCGAGGCGGCCTGGGGCATCCGGCCCGGCGTGCGCGCACTGGTTTCCGCGCCCTTGTACCACAGCGCCCCCGGCTCCTTTACCCAGCAGGCCCTGCAGCAGGGGCAGACGCTGGTGCTGATGCCGCGTTTCGATGCCGAACAGACTCTGCAGCTGATCCAGCAGCACCGAATAGATACGGTGTTCCTGGTGCCCATCATGTACGTGCGCCTGCTGCGGTTGCCCGAGGACGTGAAGGCACGTTACGACCTGTCCTCGGTGCGTTTTGTCGCCTGTACCGGCGCGCCCTGTGCTCCGGACGTTAAGCAGGCGATGCTCGATTGGTGGGGGCCGGTGATCCATGAGACCTATGCCTCCAGCGAAACCGGCATGATCACCATCCAGACCCCGGAGGATGCCCGGCTCAAGCCCGGCAGCGTCGGACGGCCGATCGGCGAGACGCGCATCCGCATCATCGATGCCCAGGGCAATGACTGCGCCACCGGCGAGCCGGGCCAGATCTATGTGCGTCAGCCCGCGGTGACCGACTTCACCTATGCCAACAATCCGCAGGCGCGGGCCAGGGCCGGGCTGGGTGATCTGGTCAGTGTCGGGGATATCGGCTATCTGGATGGGGACGGCTATCTGTTTGTCTGCGACCGCGCCTCGGACATGGTCATCTCCGGCGGGGTGAATATCTATCCGGCGGAGATCGAGCATGTGCTGATCGGCATGCCTGGTATCGTCGATTGCGCGGTGTTCGGCGTGCCGGATGCGGAATATGGCGAGGCGTTGGTGGCGGTGGTGGCCAGCAGCGATCCGCAACTGGATGCCGAGGCGGTGCGCAGCTACGTGTGCGAACGCATGGCGGGCTACAAGACGCCGCGGGAAGTGCGCTTCGTCGAGCAACTGCCACGGGATGACAATGGCAAGGTGGCCAAGCGCAGGTTGCAGGACAGCTACAGTGCCCTGTCTGCCCGGACCTGAATGGCGGGAAGCACCGGGTCATTTAACCGCGGCAGACATCCGGGGTAAGATGTCTGCCGCTCGTCCAACAGGAATCCTGCCATGTACTGTCCTTTTTGCAGCGCCAATGACACCAAAGTGATCGACTCCCGACTGGTAGCCGACGGTGGTCAGGTGCGTCGTCGCCGGGAGTGCCTGGCCTGCCAGGAACGTTTCACCACCTTTGAAACCGCCGAGTTGGTATTGCCGCGCCTGATCAAACAGGACGGACGCCGCCAGCCCTTTGATGAAGACAAGCTGCGCGCCGGGCTGTTGCGTGCACTGGAAAAGCGCCCGGTCAGCGTTGAGCAGATCGAGGCGGCGTTGGGCCGTATCAAGCACAAGTTGCGTGCCACCGGTGAGCGTGAGGTCAAGGCCATGGTAGTCGGCGAGATGGTCATGGCCGAGCTCAAGGAGCTGGATGAGGTGGCCTATATCCGCTTTGCCTCGGTGTACCGGCGCTTCCAGGATCTGAACCAGTTCCGCGAGGAGATCGACCGCCTGTCCCGGGGTGAGCAGGCGGATGGCTGAGCGCCTGAGCGACCGCCAGTTGATGGCCAGGGCCATCCAGCTGGCCGAGCGTGGCCTGTACACCACCGGACCCAACCCCCGGGTCGGTTGCGTGCTGGCGCATGACGGCGAGGTGGTCGGCGAAGGCTGGCATGTGCGTGCCGGTGAAGGCCACGCTGAGGTCAATGCGCTGGCGCAGGCCGGAGCGCGCGCCCGGGGTGCCACGGCCTATGTCACTCTGGAGCCCTGCAGTCATTTCGGCAAGACGCCGCCCTGTGCCGATGCACTGGTCAATGCCGGGGTCAGTCGGGTGGTGGCAGCCATGCAGGATCCCAACCCGCAGGTGGCCGGTCGCGGCCTGCAGCGTCTGCGGGATGCCGGTATCGAGGTGGAGTGCGGGCTGCTGGAAGCCGAGGCTGGCCAGCTCAACCGCGGATTCATCAAGCGCATGCAGCAGGGTCTGCCCTGGGTGCGGCTGAAGCTGGCCATGAGTCTGGATGGCCGCACCGCCATGGCCAGTGGTGAGAGTCAATGGATTACCGGGCCGCAGGCGCGCGCCGATGTGCAGCGTCTGCGGGCGCGCAGCGGTGCGGTGATCAGTGGTGCCGACAGTGTGCTGCTGGATGACTCGGCGCTGACAGTACGGGCTGCGGAACTGGGACTGGAGCCGGAGCTGGCGGCGCTGGTGGTCCAGCGCCAACCGCTGCGGGTGCTGGTCGATGGTCGCCTGCGGGTGCCGCTGCAGCGCCGCCTGTTCCGCGAGCCGGGCCCGGTGCTGGTGGCCTGTGCTGATGCCCGGGGGCGCGAAGCGGACTACCAGGCGCAGCAGCTGGAGTTGCTGGCACTGCCTGGTAACGCCGGGCAGGTAGATCTGCCGCAGCTGCTGGCGGAGCTGGCCCAACGCGGTTGCAATGAGGTGCTGGTGGAGTCCGGCGCGGCGCTGGCCGGGGCCTTCTGGCAGGCCGGGCTGGTGGATGAACTGATCATCTATATGGCCCCGCGACTGCTTGGCAGCAACGCCAGGCCGCTGCTGCAATTGCCCTTCGATGCCATGAGTCAGGCCCAGGATCTGCAGATTGTCGACATGCGGGCGCTGGGCAACGACTGGCGCATCACCGCACGTCCGGCGGATTGAGCGGCGTCGGGCTGTCGGTATCGGTCTGACCCGCTTATAATTGGCCGGATCCCTTCTCCATGTCGGCGGCGCTCGAATGCCGCCGAGCCGCTGGAAATGCACAGCTAACCGAGGCCAGGATGTTTACCGGAATAATCGAAGCAATAGGACAGATCGCCAGTCTGCAGCCGCGTGGCGGTGATGTGCGGGTTCAGGTAAGAACCGGCAAGCTGGATCTGGGCGACGTCAAACTGGGCGACAGCATTGCCGTCAATGGTGTCTGCCTGACCGTGGTGGAACTGCCGGGCGACGGCTTCTGGGCCGACGTCAGTCAGGAAACCATGCGCCGCAGCGCCTTTGTCAATCTCAAGGTCGGCAGCCGGGTCAATCTGGAAAAGGCGCTGACCGCGACCACCAGGCTGGGCGGACATCTGGTCAGCGGCCACGTGGATGGTGTGGGTACCGTGCTGTCACGCAACGAGGAAGCCCGTTCGGTGCGCTTTCGCATCGAGGCCCCGGCGGAGCTGGCCAAGTACATTGCCCAGAAGGGCTCGATCACGGTCGATGGCATCAGCCTGACCGTCAATGGCGTGGATGGGGCGGTATTCGATCTGAACATAGTGCCGCATACCCTGCAGGAAACCATCATGGACGACTACCAGTCGGGTAGTCTGGTGAACCTGGAAGTTGATGTGATCGCCCGTTATCTGGAGCGCCTGCTGCTGGGCGAGCGGGCCGCCGAGTCCGGTACCAGCAGTGGCATCAGCATGGCATTCCTCGCCGAAAACGGCTTTCTGAAATCCTGAAGCGCGCCCGGGAGGGCCGTATGAAACTGAATACTGTTGAAGAACTGGTTGAAGATATCCGCGCGGGCAAGATGGTCATCCTCATGGATGACGAGGATCGCGAGAACGAGGGCGACCTGATCATGGCCGCCGAGGCCTGCCGCGCCGAGGATATCAACTTCATGGCCCGTTACGGTCGTGGCCTGATCTGCATGCCCATGAGTCTGGAACGCTGCGAGCGCCTGAAACTGCCGCTGATGGTACAGCGCAACGGCTCGGGCTTCGGCACCAAGTTCACCGTTTCCATCGAGGCGGCCGAAGGCGTCTCGACCGGCATTTCCGCCGCCGACCGGGCGCGTACCGTGCAGGCCGCTGCAGCCCCCGATGCGGTGGCCGAGGACATCGTCAGCCCCGGCCACATCTTCCCGCTGATGGCCCAGCCCGGTGGTGTGCTGGCCCGTGCCGGCCATACCGAGGCCGCCTGTGACCTGGCCCGCATGGCCGGCTTCGGCGAGTCCGGGGTGATCTGCGAGATCATGAACGAGGACGGCAGCATGGCCCGCCGCCCCGAGCTGGAGGAGTTCGCCAAGCAGCACGGACTGAAGATCGGCACCATTGCCGACCTCATCCACTACCGCCTGCTCAACGAGCGCACCGTCGAGCGTGTGTCGGAGCAGCCGCTGGATACCGAGCTGGGCACCTTCAATCTGGTGACCTACAGGGACAGCCTGGAAAACGCCGTGCACCTGGCCCTGACCCTCGGCACGATCGAGCCGGAGGAGCCGACCCTGGTGCGGGTACACAACATGGACCCGCTGCGCGACCTGTTCATGGTGCGCCAGCCCGGACGCTGGAGCCTGCGTGCGGCCATGGCCAAGCTGGCCGAGCAGGGCAATGGTGTGGTGCTGCTGCTGGGCAATCAGATGGACGGCGAAGAGCTGTTGCATCACGTCCAGCAGATCGCCGGTGGCGAACCTGTCGTACGCCGTCCCAGCACCTACAATACGGTAGGGGCGGGTTCGCAGATCCTGCGGGATCTGGGTGTGCGCAAGATGCGCCTGCTGTCGATGCCGATGAGGTTCAACGCCATATCCGGTTTCGACCTGGAAGTAGTAGAATACCTGCCCTGCGAATAAACGCATTGAATGACGGCGGTGCCAGCGAGTGCCGCCGGTTCTTTAAGAGAGAATGTTATGACTGCAATCCGTACCATCGAAGGCGACTTCGTCGCTGCACAGGGTCGCTACGCCCTGGTTGTCGGCCGCTTCAACAGCTTTGTGGTTGAGAGCCTGGTCGACGGCGCTGTAGATACCCTCAAGCGTCACGGTGTCAAGGAATCCGACATCACCATAGTCCGGGTCCCCGGTGCCTTTGAAATCCCGCTGATGGTGCGCAAGGTGGCTGACCTCAAGCAGTACGATGCCATCATCACCCTGGGCGCAGTCATCCGTGGTGGTACGCCGCACTTCGAATACGTTGCCGGCGAGTGCGTCAAGGGTGTCGGCGCCGTGTCCCTGGAGTCCGGTATTCCGGTCGCCTTCGGCGTACTGACTGTAGACAGCATCGAGCAGGCCATCGAGCGCTCGGGTACCAAGGCAGGTAACAAGGGCGCGGAAGCCGCCCTCTCGGCAATCGAAATGGTCAGCGTGATCAAGCAGCTGGAGGCCT
>JAAYHO010000453.1 GCA_012735335.1 Gammaproteobacteria bacterium | reverse complement strand
GCGATCTGGGTCTTGTCACCCATTTCGGCAAGGAAGAACGCCACCAGCGCGGCCATGAAGGCACCGTAGCGGCTGATCGGCGGCATGTTGTCGTCGTCCAGTTTGTCCGGGATCAGCGTCCAGCCAGCCACGGCGATAAAGCTCAGCGCCAGCAGGCTGTATAACCAGGTATCGGAAAGCAGTTGACCCACCACCTGCCCAACCGCGCCGGCCAGGGCGTGATTGATAACGGTGGCGAGCAGAATGCCCCAGATGATCGGCCAGGGCCGACGAAAACGAACAGCCAGCAGCAATGCCAGCAATTGGGTCTTGTCGCCGATCTCTGCCAGCGTGACTACCCCAGTTGAAACGAACAAGGCTTCCACGGATATTCCAGACGAGGACGGGTCAGACTTTTCCAATGACACGAGTACACCCCCGCCCTCAGCTGGTGTCCCGTGTCAAAGGTCTCGTCAGACCCAGGTCACCCAAGGTGACGGCGGGTCGCAAACGCCACGGCCTGCGGGCCAAGTATGTTGACGTTTGCCTTGGAAGGTATTTCAGAGCGAAATATTTCCGGAGAGACTACTCCCCTAAGACGGCCGCAACTCTAGCAAGGTCGCCCCGGCGAATCAACCCGGCGCAACGGCAGAATACACCTTGAATTTGTTGTTCTCACGCAACACCTGACAGGGGCCGATATGCGCCTCGATCAGCGGCGGGTACTTGAGAAAGCCGTTGGCGACGATACGCAGCTCGCCGCCGGGCAGCAGATTGCGCGTCACGCCATTGAAGAAGCGCTCAGCGATACTGGTGTCATGGCGTACGCCGGTATGAAATGGCGGATTGCTGACCACGGCGGCAAATCGACCGTGCACATCGCTCAGGCCGTTGGTGGGATAGACCTGGCCCTCGACGCCATTGCGCTGCAGGCTTTCCCGGGCGCAGTGCAGCGCCAGCGCATCGATATCCACCAGTTCGAAGCGACAGTCCGGATTGCGCCGGGCCAGCACTACCGACAACACACCCGCACCGCAGCCGAAGTCCAGCACCTTGCCCGCAGGCAGGGGCGTGGTCTCCTCCAGCAGCAGGGCGCTGCCCTCATCCAGCCGACCATGGCTGAACACGCCGGGCAGACTGACCAGTTCCAACTGCTGATCCGGGAAGCTCAGCGGCACCTGCTGCTGCCAGTCGGTCAGTTTGAACGCTGGTGCCTCACCGTGCACGCGGGTGCGCCACAGCTGGCAGTGGCGGGCCGAGTCGAGTTTTTCCGCCCCATCGCCCAGCTCAGCCAGCAGTTTTTCCGCCCGGGTGATGCCGCCCTTCTTCTCCCCCACCAGATACAGCGGGCAGTCCGCCGCCAGCAGCGGGGCCATCTGCGCCAGGGCATATTCGGCCCGCTCAATGGCCTTGGGCATGACCAGAATCGCGCCTTCCAGATCTTCGATCGCTGGACACAGGTGGGAAAAGCTTAACTGATGCTCGGGCAGCTTGCCGCGCAGGCCCAGAAACGCCGAGTAGTCCCAGGTCCACACATGCCAGTCCGCCGGCAGCTCGCGGGTCAACTCGTCTGCCACCGGGTTGACCAGCAGCAGGCGCTGCCCGGCGAGCAGCTCGGCGCTGCGTAGAAGAATCTGGCTGGTGTTGTCCATGGGTGGCTCCGAAGGAAAAACAGGGTGGGCATTGTACGCGGGTGCAGCCTGCGCTTAAACCCGGGAGTGCCATGCCTGCGGGATAGGTGGGAGTTGATGGTTTGTCGGCGAGCGGGGGCTCGCCAACCCGGTGTCGGGGTGTAGCGCACCTACGCTACGCCAGCGAGGCTGGAGCTGCTGGCAGGCTTGTCGGCGAGCAGGGGCTCGCCAACCCGGTGTCGGGGTGTAGCGCACCTGCGCTACGCCGGGGTGGTTATTTACGCGGTTTGGCCCGGGTGGTGGGCTCGGCCTGCAGTGGATCATCCGGCCAGTAGTGCTTGGGATACCTGCCTTTCATGTCCTTCTTCACTTCTGCATAGCTGCTGCTCCAGAAGCCTTCCAGGTCCTGGGTGACCTGCACCGGGCGTTGGGCGGGGGACAGCAGGTGCAGTTTCAGCGCCATGCGGCCGTTGGCGATACGCGGGGTTGTCCGGTTGCCGAACATTTCCTGCAGGCGCACCGCCAGTACCGGCGGGGTTTCGCTGTAGTCGATACGGATGCGCGAGCCGGTGGGTACCGTCCAGTGGGTTGGAGCCTGTTCATCCAGATCGCGGGGCAGCGGCCAGGGCAGCAGAGCGGCAAGGATCGCCTGTAGATCGAGATTGGCAAAGTGCGCCAGCCGATTGACCTTGCCCAGCCAGGGGGCCAGCCAGTCTTCCAGAGTATCCAGCAGCGCGGCATCGGACACATCCGGCCAGACCGACTCCCCGCCCTGCTGCATATCCAGAGCGCGCAGCAGCAGGATACGCGCCTGCCACTGGCGCAGCGCCGGGGTCCAGGGCAGCAGGTTGATGCCCTGCTTGCGCACCACGGCGCACAACGCCCGGTTGCGCTGCTCGGGGGCGATATCCTTGAGCGGCTCACGGCTGAATACCAGCGCGCCCAGCCGCTGTTGCTGTTCGGCGACCAGGCTTTCACTGCGGGCATCCCATTCCAGAGTCTGCTCCGGTTTCAGCAGTTCGGGCAGGTAGCGGGGCAGCCATTGCGGATCGAGGGCGGCGGCCAGAAAGATCCGCGCATTGCGCTGACTGGCGTGACCACCGAGGCTGGCCACCACCAACCATTCGTGCTGTTGCAGGCTGTCGACCTGAACAAAGCTGGCGGCACGGCCATTGGCCAGCCGGTAGTCACTGCCCTGCTCGCCCCGGCGCTGGGCGATGCGGTCCGGGTAGGCCATGACCAGCAGCAGCCCGGCCCAGCGCTCGCTGTCCGGCTCTGCCACAGCCTCCTGCACTGGAAAGCGAGCGATCAGCCTTTGCCACTGCTCGGCCAGTTGCCGGGCCCGTTGCAGGGCACCGCGATCCAGCGCGGGCTCATTACGCGGCGCATCGAAGGCCGCCAGGCGGCGACCGATATCGGCGTCCTCCACTCCGCGCAGCAGATCCCGCTCTCCGAGAATCGCCGCCAGTCGGCAGGCTGACCGGCCCAGCCCCAGGCGCTGGCCCTGCAACAGCATATGCGCCAGTCGCGGGTGCATGGGCAGATCGGACAGGGCCGTGCCATGGGCGGTGAGCTTCCAGCCCTGCTCACTGCGCTCCAGCGCTCCCAGTTGTATCAGCAGATCCCGGCCCTGCTGCAACGCGGCAGCGGGCGGCTCATCCAGCCAGGCCAGCTCCGCCGGATCGTCCACTCCCCAGCGGGTCAGCTGCAGGGCCAACGGTGCCAGATCGGCCTGGAGTATTTCCGCCAGGCTCTGCGCCGCCAGCTGGGCATGCTGGTCGGCCGACCAGAGGCGGTAGCAGATGCCGGGCTCGGTACGCCCGGCCCGTCCAGCGCGCTGTTCGGCGGCGGCGCGGGAGATGCGTCGGGTATGCAATCGGG
>JAAYHO010000452.1 GCA_012735335.1 Gammaproteobacteria bacterium | reverse complement strand
GGCCATTCCACCAGCACCGGCACATCCAGCTCGCGAAAGCGGTCGCCGAGGCGTTGCTTGAGTTGTTCCTGGCGGATCGGAATGATCCGCGCCGGTTGATCCAGACCAACTGCTTCCCCGGCGGCAAAGAATTCCAGCGCCTGTTGTGGGTAGTCCAGGATCAGATTCTTGAAGTTCTGATCGTGGCTATAGGGCATTGCGTGTCTCTGAGAGTGGTGGTGTCAGTGCAGCATTGCAGGGATTGCCGGCGAAGGACAGGGGCAATGTGCGGGAATGTGCCGGGGTTCGCACAATTCGGGTGGCTGTCGGTGCGGGTTGGGGGTGGCTCTGTGGATACCGGCCTGCGCCGGTATGACGAGGGGTGGGTGTGGATGTGAGGTGTGGGTGTGGGGGGCGTTGTTGCTGATGGCAAAAAACACCGCCGCCTTGTGGGCGGTGGGGGTTTCTGGGTCTTGGGTCAGGCAGCCTGCAGGTTATGCAGGTGCCTGAGTATAGTTGGAGCCAGGTCCGGTCGGGCTGGCCCGACCGGGATTGCTGAGTATCGGTCAACCAGACCGTGCGGATCAGCCAGCCATGATATCGCCGAAGGCAAAGCTGTCATCGGTGATACCCGCCAGTTTGACCGCGCCATCCACATCGCCATCCACATCGCCGTCACCATTGGCGTCGAAGAACAGCACGCCATAGCCATCACCAGCGCCGCCTCCCCCTCGCTGAGGACCTCGTCAGGCTGGCGGCCCGCGCCGGTATGCCGAGGCGGCCCGTGGCTCAGAAGTTGAAATTGAGGTTGTCATCGTCACCGTCACCGAACAGGTGGTCGATGGTGTCGGCGCTGTCTGCGGTTGGGGTTGCAGCAATGTGCTGGGCGTGGAACAGCGCGCGGCGACTGAGCTGTTCGGTGTTGGTCATGGCAAAGTGCTGGGCATAAGCCAGCTCCATCGGTGCGCCCTGCAGGCTGGCATAGGTGCTGGCGTCCAGGCTGTCGAGGCGCTGCATATCCACGCAGTGCAGCCCACTGAGCGGCACCGGCTGCTGGTCGACCTGCAGTTTGACCTTGAGTGGCCAGGGGATCAGCAGACCGGCAGCGGCCAGTTGGCGGGCAGCGGCCAGGGTCTGCTGGCGGTTGTGCTGACAGGATTGCAGGAAGTCGGCGGTGGCGGCGACGGTCGGGGTCAGTTGGCCGGCTGCGTCCATCAGGGGTTGGCCGGTCTGGCCTTCGGGGAGCAGTTCGATCTGTGCGAGGCTGAGGACGCTCTGCCCTGCGCTGAGGTCGGTTTGCGGTGGCTGGACCAGGGCGAAAGGATAGCCGCGCAGGGCTGCCGGCACGTAGTCGGCCAGCCAGCGACCGTCGGGGTGCAGGTAGAGGTTGTTGCCCTCGGCCAGGCCGAGCAGCGCCACTGGCTGGGCTGCTCCCTGGGCATCCAGGGTAAAGCCGAGCAGGTAATGGGGCAGCAGCCGGGGCAGCTCGGCGAGCAGTATGTTGACCAGACAGTCACCGGCGGTGTGCTGGTAACCCCGGCCAATCAACCACGCGTACTGAATACTTCATCCAGTGTGCCGGCGTCGAGAATGTTGTCGCTCCAGCGTTCCAGTTCTTCCAGGGTTGCCTGTTGCAGGCGCTGTTCGGTTGCCGTATCC
>JAAYHO010000451.1 GCA_012735335.1 Gammaproteobacteria bacterium | reverse complement strand
CGGCGCGCTCTAGCATCTTGTCCAGCGTCCCGCTGCTCTCGCCACTCTTGATCAGGCTCAGGGTCATGGGCGGGAAATAACCACTGCGCTCCAGCGCATGGCCGATCCCCGAGCCCTCCCGCACCCGACGGGCAGCATCGGTTACCGCATCGCGCATCGGTGTATTGCTGATGACCGAGGCGCTCATGTTCAACGCATCCAGCAGCGGCACACCGCTGCCGGCGAGGATATTCAGGGTGCGGGCAAAGCGTGCGGTGTTCAGCCCGCGTACCAGACGGCCGATCAGCGGCAGTTTGAGCAGCATGTTGTCCCAGCGGTAACGGGCGCTGGGCCGCTTGAGGATCTGCCGGGTCACCACTACGGTCGCCACTATCCCCAGCAGCATCAGCCAGCCCCATTCGCGCACCGTATCGCTGGTGGCAATCAGCGCCCGGGTCAACCAGGGCAGTTGCTGGTTCATGCCGGTGAACACCTGCACCACCTCGGGCACCACATAGGTCAGCAGCGCGACCACCACCAGCAGCGCGACTATGGTCAGGATCGCCGGATAGAACATCGCCAGCTGGATCTTCTGGCGCATGGCGTTCTGCGCTTCGACGTTGTCCGCCAGCCGCTCCAGCACCAGATCCATGCGTCCGGCCTGTTCACCGGCGGCGATGGTGGTGCGGTAGATGGCCGGAAATACCGAGGGAAACTCGCCCATGGCGTGGGCCAGTGGCAGCCCTTCCATGACCCGGGTGCGCACTGCCGAGAGCGTCGCCTTGACCCTCGGCGCCTCGCTCTGGCGGGCAACCGTGCCCAGCACTTCCTCGATCGGCATACCGGCGCGGGCCAGGGTCGCCATCTGCCGGGTGGCCAGCGACAGTTCCAGCGGCTTGATGCGCGGTTGCAGGATCGGCATGCGCAACACCGACTGCTTTTCCGCCACCTCGTTGACCGACATGGGCATCAGGCCCTTTTCCCGCAGACGGGTGCGTACCTGACGGGAGGAATCGCCCTCTTCCACGCCCTTGCGGGTGCGGCCAGTCTGGTCCAGGGCGACGTATTCGAAGGCTGGCATGCTCAGTCCTCCCGGGTCACGCGCAGGACTTCTTCCAGCGTGGTGTCCCCGGCCAGCACCCGGCGCAGACCGTCCTGACGGATGCCGATCTGCGACAGCCGGGCATGCCGGACCATGGCCTGCTCACTGGCACCGTCGTGGATCAGGCCGCGCAGGGTGTCGTCGATCTCGATCAGTTCATAGATACCGGTACGCCCGCGGTAACCGCTGCCGTTGCACTCGGTGCAACCAACCGGGCTGTACAGGGTCGGCGCCTGGGCCGGGTCCACTTCCAGCAGCTGGCATTCCCGGGCGGTAGCGGTGTGCGCTTTGCGGCAGTCCGGGCACAGGGTACGCACCAGCCGCTGGGCCAGCACGCCGTTGAGCGTGGAGGACAGCAGGAAGGGTTCCACGCCCATATCCCGCAGCCGGGTAATGGCACCGATGGCGGTATTGGTGTGCAGGGTGGAGAACACCAGGTGACCGGTAAGACTGGCCTGGATGGCGATCTGCACCGTTTCCAGGTCACGGATCTCACCGACCATCACCACGTCCGGGTCCTGACGCAGGATGGCCCGAAGCCCCCGGGCAAAGGTCATGTCGACCTTGGTATTGATCTGGGTCTGGCCGATGCCGTCCAGATAGTATTCGATCGGGTCTTCCACAGTGAGGATGTTGCGGCTGCGGTCGTTCAGCCGCATCAGCGCCGAGTACAGAGTGGTGGTCTTGCCCGAGCCGGTCGGGCCGGTGACCAGTACTATGCCGTGGGGGCGGCTGATGACCCGCTCCATGGCGTCGTAGTGTTCAGCACACATGCCCAGCTGGCGCAGCTCCAGCCGCCCGGCCTGCTTGTCCAGCAGGCGCAGCACCACCCGCTCGCCATGCCCGGATGGCAGGGTGGAAACCCGCACATCCACTGCCCGGCCGACCAGCCGCAGGCCGATGCGGCCGTCCTGGGGCAGGCGCTTTTCGGCAATGTCCAGCTTGGCCATGACCTTGATCCGCGAGACGATCACCGGTGCCAGCGCCCGGGGCGGCTCCAGCACTTCACGCAGGACACCGTCCACCCGCAGGCGGATCGACAGGCGATTCTCGAAGGGCTCGATATGGATATCCGAGGCGTTCTCCTTGACCGCTTCGGACAGCAGCGCGTTGATCAGGCGGATGATCGGCGCCTCGTCCTGGGATTCCAGCAGGTCTTCCGGCTCGGCCAGCGACTGGGCCACCGACATCAGGTCGGCATCCTCACCAAGGCCTTCGACGAACTGCATGGCATCGTTGGCCGAGCGCTCGTAACGGTCGCGCAGCCGTGCAGCAAAGGCGTCGTCATCCAGCACGATCGGGCGCAGCGGATGACCGGCCAGACGCCGCAGCTCCAGCAGCGCCTGCGGATCACAGTCGGCACGGACGAACACGTCCAGCTGATTGTCGCGCAGCTGATCCGGCAGCACGCCGAAGCGCCGGGCGAACCGGTAGCCGGTTTCTGCGGTCTGCAGCCCGGAGTCGGGCAATGCCGAGCCCATATCAGCGCCGCCTGCGGACATTTTCATCGAAGCCGCGTCTGGGTGGTTCCGGGATGATATTGCTGGCCGCCAGCCCATCCTCAACCTGATCCGTCGTGCCTCGTGCAGTTTCGAAGGGTGGCGGCAGGGTCAGCAGGTAGTTCCAGTCCGGCAATATCGGCATGTCCTGGCGCGGCAACAGACTGCCACGACGACCCTGCTCCTTGAGCTGCTGGTCACGCATGTAGCTGTACTTGGCGTGGGTCAGGCTTTCGGCCACGGCGGTATCGCGCACTATGACCGGGCGCAGGAACACCATCAGGTTGCGTTTTTCCACGTTCGCCGTGTCGTAACGGAACAGGCGGCCCAGGCCGGGAATGTCACCGAGCAGCGGCACCTTGTCCTGGGTCTCGACCATCTGGTCGTCAATCAGGCCGCCGAGCACGATCAACTGGTTGTCATCGACCATCACATGGGTATTCAGGCTGCGCTTGTTGGTGATGATATCCGCTGCGCCGCTGGCACCGGGGGCGATCTGCGAGACTTCCTGGGCGATTTCCAGACGCACCGCGTTACCCTCGTTGATCTGCGGGCGGATGCGCAGCTTGATGCCCACGTCCTCACGCTGGATGGTGTCGAAGGCCTGCCCGGAGTTTTCCACCGAACGACCGACGATGAAGGGCACATTCTGACCGACGACGATTTCCGCCTCCTCATTGTCCAGCGTCAGCAGGCTGGGCGTGGACAGGATGTTGCTGGAACTGTCGCCCTGCAGGGCATTGATCAGCAGACCGATCTGGGTGCTGCCGATCCGGCCTACGCCACCCAGGGTAGCACCGTCGGCCAGCGACGGCGGCGTGGTGATGTCACCTTCGATAAAGCTGTTGATGCCAGCGGCCAGGTTGACGATACCACCACTGCCACGGGCAAAGTTGATCACCCCCACGCCACGGCTTTCATTGCCGAAGCCCCACTGCACGCCCAGCTCCCGGGCCCGGTCGGAGGACACCTCGGCAATCACCGCCTCGACCAGTACCTGGGCGCGGCGGATATCCAGTTGGCGGATGATCTGCGCCATTTCCCGGCTCAGCTCCGCCGGGCCATGCACCACCACCGAGTTGGTGCTTTCGTGGGCCTGGATGCGTACCCGGGAATCGCGGTTACTGTAGCTGTAGGAGCTGCCACTGGTGCTGGAGGAAGAACCGGACACCGAGCCGTTCTCCACATCCCGACCTTCGGCGATGCCACGCAGCACCTCGGCGACATCCTCGGCCTTGGCATAGCGCAGGTAATGCACCTGGGTATTGCCCTCGTCACCCACCACATCCAGCTGGCGGATCATGGTGCGGTAGGCCTGGCGGCGCTGCGGATCGCCCAGCAGTACCAGGGCATTGGTGCGCTCGTCGGCGATCACCCGTACCCGCTTGGTGCCGCCAGCCTCCTCGGGCCGGGCGATATTCAGCCCTTCGATGATGCGCACCAGATCCAGCGCCGAGGCATGCTCCAGCGGCACCACCTCGAAGTCTTCCATGGACTCCTGGTCGATGCGCTTGATCAGGTTCTCGATGCGCCGCACGTTGGCGGCGGTATCGGCAATCACCAGCGAGTTGGACTCCGCCGCCGCTGCCAGATGCCCGCCTTTGGGCACCAGCGGACGAAGGATGCGTACCAGCTGGCTGGAGTCCAGGTGGCGGACGCTGATCACATGGGTAATGAACTCGTCACCGCGGCTGTCCTGTTCCAGCGTGCCTACCTCGTTTTCCTTGGCCTGCACTTCCGGCACGATACGCACCGTGCCTTCGGCCCCGGTTACCGCAGCAAAGCCATAGGACTTGAGCACCCCGAGAAACAGATCGTACAGCTCACCGCGCTTGATCGGCTGGCCGGATACCACGTTGACCTGGCCTCGTACCCGGGGATCGACGATGAAGTTGATGCCGGTCTCCTGACTGACAATCTCGATCAGACCATTGATATCCGCATCGCGCAGGTTCAGCACCAGCTCATCCCCGCTGGTCTGCACCCCGGGGCTCTGCGCCGCCACCGTACTGCTCAGCACGCTGAGGGTCAGCGCCAGCGGCAGGGCATAACGAAACTTCGACAACAACATAGGCATTCTGGTCTCAATCCATATTGATCGTTATGTTCATCGGTTCTCCGTTACGCTCCAGAGCCACGGATACCGAGCTGGCATCGGCCAGTTCGGCGAGCAGATCCCGGTAATCGCTGATCTCGGATACCGGGCTGCCATTGACAGCAGTGATCACATCGCCAGCCACCAGTCCGGCGGCCTCGAATTCCCGGGCATTACGCGCCGGAGAGACTTCCAGTCCATACAGGATGCCGCCCTCCATCACCGGGTTGGCACTGACCACGTCAAGAAAACGCTGGGGATCGTTCACCCAGGAATCCCGATCCACCCGGGGCTCGGCTTCGCTGGTTGTCGGCAATGCAGGCGCAGCAGCGCGGCGGCTGCTGGCGGTGGATCTGGAGCCGGGGCTGTCATGGCGCTTGAGGCGCAGGGTCTCCAGACGCCCGCCACGGTCGAGGATGACCCGGTCGGCAAAGACTTCCTGCAGGGTCACGTTACCGGGCAGCGCTGCGCCCACGCGGTAGAGTTTTTCCGCCTGCCCCTGGGGCGAGAGAAGGGCCGCACTGCGGCTGGGGTCGGGATTGGCGAACACGCCCTTCAGCGTCCAGCTCAGCGAGGTATCCGGTGCGTTGACCACACGCTCCTGGCTCTGCACCGCACGGCCGAACACCGACAGACCGGCCAGCTCCCTGAAGCCGCCACGGGGAGCAGCGGGTACATCGGATTGGATCGAGTGAGATGGAGTACTGGCGTTGGCTGGCAACAGGCTGGAAGGTTCCAATACAGCCCAGGTGAGACGACCCAACAGAACCGCAGTAATGACGACCAACACGAGGGTGGCAAACCTGACTGCGGACTCCAATGTAAAACGGGGTATCACGGGCATGCACTCTCCAGGCAAAGTCTGCAGCCGCCTGGCTGCATGATCAGCGGCCCAAGCCTACTGACCCTTCTTTGCAGTTTTATTGTTATATCCCTGAAACACACTTCCAGAGATTCGATTGTCACGAATTTGCCATATGCCAGCAACCCCTCAATCTCAAATATCAGAGACACCTCACGCTACCGGGCGCGGCAGATTGCTCTCAATAGCCTGTTCGGGTGAAACGCCGAGCCAGAGCGGCCCGCAGATGCGTCGAGTGACATGCAAAGGGAGAAAGGAGTGGCCCTGGACAGGGCAGATTCAACACCAGAGGATCCGACCGATCACCGCCTGGAGGCGATGACCAGTCAGTCCCGAAAACAACGCTGGGTATCAGCTACCGATCACACCACCGTCATCCTTCCAGATGACTACGGTGGCAGAGCGCGGCGGTACCCGCACCGGGTTGCGATCCGGCCAACTGCTGCGCACGTAGCGCTGGCCAGCTTCCCACTCCTCGGGGGTAGTGGTGGCACCGGGGTGCTGCACGTTGATGAACATGGTCTTCTGATCCGGAGTAGTGATCACACCGGTGATTTCCTGACCGATCGGGCCGGTCAGGAAGCGGCGCATTTCACCGGTAGCCGGGTCAGCACAGAGCATGGCGTTGTTGCCGAACACTTCGAACAGGCCAGAGTTCTGGCTGCCTTCACCAATATCCGTCTGGATCCACACACGGCTGTCCTTGTCGATCCACAGGCCGTCCGGCGAGCTGAGCAGGTT
>JAAYHO010000450.1 GCA_012735335.1 Gammaproteobacteria bacterium | reverse complement strand
GTAGACAGCATCGAGCAGGCCATCGAGCGCTCGGGTACCAAGGCAGGTAACAAGGGCGCGGAAGCCGCCCTCTCGGCAATCGAAATGGTCAGCGTGATCAAGCAGCTGGAGGCCTGAGTGGCTGATCACGACGCAAAACCCAAGCGCTCCGGCGGGCAATCACGCAGCGCCATGCGCCGCAAGGCCCGCAGTCTGGCGCTGCAGGCGCTGTATTCCTGGCAGATGGCCGGGCAACCGCTGAGTGATATCGAGGCGCAGCTGCGCAGCGATCCCGAGTACGACTTCGACAGCGCTGACGGAGCCTATTTCCGTGAGCTGCTGCGCGGTGTACCGGCGCATCTCGACGAGATCGACGAGCAGCTCAAGCTGGTGCTCGACCGTGCGGTGGCCGAGGTCGATCCCATCGAACTGGCGATCCTGCGCATCGGCGTGTTCGAGATGACCCAGCGGGTTGATGTGCCCTACAAGGTAGTGATCAACGAAGGCATCGAGATGGCCAAGATCTTCGGGGCCACCGATGGGCACAAGTACGTCAACGGCATCCTCGACAAGCTGGCCCCGCGCCTGCGCAGTGTCGAGGTCAATGCGTCCCGCCGGGGGCGCTGAGCCTCGGAGGTTGCCGCATGTCGCTGGATGAATTCGGACTGATTGGCCGTTACTTCCAGCGTGCAGTGCTGCAACAGGCCGGGGGCCACGACGCCGTGGCGCTCGGCATCGGCGACGATGCCGCCCTGCTCGAACCCAGCCCGGGCTGCCAGTGGGTCATATCCACTGACAGTCTGGTGCAGGGTGTCCACTTCCCTGAACAGTATTCCCCGGATGATCTGGGCTACCGCGCGCTGGCGGTGGCCGTCAGTGATCTGGCCGCCATGGCCGCCCGTCCGCTGGGCTTTACCCTGGCCCTGACCCTCCCGGTCATCGATGAGTCCTGGCTGTCGGCCTTTTCCGAGGGGCTGGCCCGCTGCGCTGTTGATCACCGCATCAGCCTGATCGGCGGCGATACCACCCGTGGTCCGCTCAATATCGGCATCAGCGTGCATGGTGAGGTAACCCGGGGCCGTGCCCTGCGCCGCAGCGGTGCCCGACCGGGTGATCTGCTGTGCGTCGGCGGGCCGTTGGGTGATGGTGCCGCCGGACTGGCGGTGGTGCTCGGCCAACCACTGCCCGACGCTCTGCAGTCTGCGGGGAAGGACTATCTGCATGCCCGCTTCTGGCGGCCCCGTGCCCAATGCGAGCTGGGTCTGGCACTGAGCGGCATTGCCAGTGGCGGTATGGATATCTCCGACGGGCTGCTGCAGGATGCCGGGCATCTGGCCGCCGCCAGTGGTGTCGCCCTGCATATCCGCAGCGCCGAGCTGCCGTCGTCCCCGGCCCTGCGTTGCTGGCCCCCCGCACAGCAACTGGATTGGATGCTGCGCGGCGGCGATGACTATGTACTGCTGTTCAGTCTGCCGCCGGAGCACGGGGTGCTGCTGCAGGACTGGCAGCAGCGTGGCTGGCCGGTCAGCCTGATCGGCCAGGTGGAGCAGGGCAGCGGGGTCTGGCTGGATGGGCAAGCGGTCGCCGGTGATGGCGGCTATCAACACTTCAAGGAGTCCGCCGATGGCTGAACCCCGTACCCCCACCCCGGCCTCGGTGTGGCGCAACCCTGTTCATTTTCTGGCCTTCGGCTTTGGCAGCGGTGCCATGCCGAAGGCTCCCGGCACCTGGGGCACCCTGGTGGGGCTGCCCTTTGTGCTGCTCTGGCAGCAACTGCCGCCGGGTGGCTACAGTCTGGTACTGCTGCTGAGCACCCTGCTGGGCATCTGGCTGTGCCACCGCACTGCTGCCGATCTGGGCGTACATGACCACGGCGGCATCGTCTGGGACGAGTTCGTCGGGGTATGGATCGCGCTGTGGCTGGCGCCCCCCGGCTGGCTGTGGCTGCTGGCCGGTTTTCTGCTGTTCCGCCTGTTCGATATCTGGAAGCCCTGGCCGATCAGCTGGGCCGATCGCCGCGTCGGTGGCGGCCTGGGCATCATGCTGGATGATATCCTCGCCGGGTTCATGGCGCTGCTGGTGCTGCTGGGTGCCGAGTGGTTGCTGCTGTGATTTGCCGTTTTGTTACCGTCCGGGCAGATCGGCGCTGACTGGCGGGGTCATGTTCTGCTAGCATAACCACCCTTTTATCCAGCGTGGTATTCAGGAGACAGCGTGTCAGTCACCTTTGTTGCGTCATCCCAACTGCCCACCAAGTGGGGCACCTTCACCATGCACGGCTTCCTCGAACCCGGAACCGGCAAGGAACATGTGGTGTTGACCATGGGCGATGTGGGCGATGGCCAGCCGGTACTGGGGCGGCTGCACTCAGAATGTCTGACCGGGGATGCCCTGTTCAGCCTGCGCTGCGACTGCGGCTTCCAGCTGGAAGCAGCGCTCAAGGCGATTGCCGACGAGGGCCGCGGCGCGCTGCTGTACCTGCGTCAGGAAGGTCGCGGCATCGGCCTGATGAACAAGATCCGCGCCTATAACCTGCAGGATGGCGGCGCGGATACGGTCGAGGCCAACGAGCTGCTCGGCTTCGGCGCCGACCAGCGTGACTACGGCATCTGCAAACCCATGCTGGCCCATCTGGGCATCACCAGCCTCAAGCTGCTGACCAACAACCCGCGCAAGGTCAAGGCGCTGGAAGACTTCGGCATCACGGTAGCCGAACGCATCCCGCTGAAGACCGGGCTCAACCCCTTCAACCGCAACTACCTGGCCACCAAGGCGGGCAAGCTCGGCCACCTGCTGGGCACCATCCACCAGGCCGAGGCGGAATGATGGATACCCTGATCCACTGGCAGGCCATGCGCCGCAACTGGCGGATGCAGTCGCTGGCCGCGCTGATTCTGCCGATTGCGGTGGTCTGGTTCTTCCATGACCGTGATGGCGGTGCCTACCAGAGTGTTGGCCTGCCGCTGTTCATCGCTGGCCTCATGACGCTGGGACTCACCGTCTGGCGCTTCCGCCACTACAAGAGTGCATTGCTGCAGGTGGATGGCGCTGCCGGAACAGGCAACGAGCAGGAATGGAACCGCCTGCATCATCACCAGTTGCTCGGTCTGACCAACGCCAAACTGCCCGGCTGGGTCGGTATGCTGCACTACGTCTGCACCATGGAAATACTGCCGCTGATCCTGCTGGTACTGGCCAGCCAGGGTGCCATGCTGCTGTACCGTCCGGCACCCCAGCGGTTCACCCAGGCATAAAAAAGGGATGTCCTGGCGGACATCCCAAACCCACGGAACAACTCTTTGCTGCGCTCTCCGGCGCTGACCCTAGCGCACCCCAGCGGCCCTCAAGGCTGCCGGGGTGAACTGGTTGTAGGTTGGCGGGGTGCCGCCGTACTGGGGAGCGGAAGGCTCTTCGGTATACATGCCCAGGGCGATGTAACGACCTGCCAGCAGGTCATACAGGGTCTCCAGGGTGTAGCCGGGGATCTTCTGCTGGTAGTTGAAGGCAATATGCCCTTCGCCCACCCGCCACAGGGTGCCGCGCCCGTCATAGTGGTCGGCCAGCGCGATCATCCAGGAATCCTCGTCGACGAAGAAGTTACGCTGGGCGTAGATGTGGCGCTGACCCTGCTTCACGTTGCCCTGGACTTCCCAGACCCGGTGCAGTTCGAAGCGGGTGTGCTCCGGGTTGACGTGACCGGCTTTCAGCACGTCGGCGT
>JAAYHO010000449.1 GCA_012735335.1 Gammaproteobacteria bacterium | reverse complement strand
GGTGACCCTGTATGCCTCCACCGGCTGGGTCGGCCAGTACCTCAATGTGTTCGGCATCAAGGTGGCCTATTCGCAGCTGGGGGTGGTGATTGCCCTGACCTATATCGGGCTGCCCTTTGTGGTGCGCACGGTGCAGCCGGTACTGGAAGATCTGGAGGCCGAGCGCGAGGAAGCATCCGCGAGCCTGGGCGCCAGCCGCTTCACCACCATCCGCCGGGTGATCCTGCCGTCGCTGTTTCCCGCGCTGCTGACCGGCTACGCGCTGGCCTTTGCCCGGGCGGTGGGGGAGTACGGTTCGGTGGTGTTCATCTCCGGCAACATGCCCTACCGCACGGAAATCACCCCGCTGCTGATCGTCTCCAAGGCCGAGCAGTATGACTACCCCGGGGCGGCGGCGATCGGCAGCGTGATGCTGCTGGCGGCCTTCGCCTTGCTGCTGCTGATCAACGGTCTGCAGTGGTGGACCCAGCGTCGTGGCCTGTGAGGAAACAACAATGACAACTCAAGTTCTGCCCCAGGTGGGCAACCCCGAACTGGCCGCACGCTGGCGCCGGGCGACCGAAGAACCGGCCTGGGTGCGTTACACCCTGATCGGCGTGGCGCTGACCTTTCTCGCGCTGTTTCTGGTGCTGCCGCTGGCGGTGGTGCTGTATGGCGCCTTCGAGCAGGGGATGGCCGTGTGGTGGGAGGCGATCAAGGAGCCGGATGCGCTGGCGGCGATCCGCCTGTCGCTGATGGTGGTACTGATCGTCGTACCCATCAACCTGGTGTTCGGCGTGGCAGCCGCCTGGGCGATTGCCAAGTTCGAATTCCGTGGCAAGCCGATCCTGATCTCGCTGATCGACATGCCCTTTGCCATCTCGCCGGTGGTGGTGGGGCTGATCTTCGTCATCCTGTTCGGCTCCCAGGGCTGGCTCGGCCCCTGGCTGGCAGCGCATGACCTGCGCATCATCTTTGCCGTGCCGGGCATCGTCATCGTGATTGCCTTCGGTACCCTGCCATTTATCGCCCGGGAGCTGATTCCGCTGATGCAGCAGCAGGGCAAGGAGGAGGAAGAGGCCTCGCTGACCCTGGGGGCCAGCGGCTGGAAGACCTTCTGGTATGTGACCCTACCGAACATCAAATGGGGGCTGATCTATGGCGTGATCCTGTGTAACGCCCGGGCGCTGGGTGAGTTCGGTGCGGTGGCGGTGGTGTCCGGTCGGATACGTGGCGAAACCAACACCATGCCGCTGCATATCGAGGTGTTGTACAACGAATACATGTTCACCGCCGCCTTTGCCGTGTCGTCGCTGCTGACCGGGCTGGCGCTGGTGACCATCGCGGTGAAGAGTTTTGTCGAGTGGCTGGATGAGCGAAATGCACAGACCTGAACAACACAGCAAACCGCCGACCCCAGCACCGTCATTGCGAGGAGGCGCTTTTTGCCGACGCGGCAATCCAGTGTGGGCGGCGGGTACGGAGCCGGTGGATTGCCACGTCACTGCGTTCCCCGCAATGACGAAACCTATTACTCCCAGAGTCGAGAATCCAGATGAGCATTGAGATCGATCAGGTAAACAAGCGGTTCGGTGATTTTGTCGCTGTCGACAACGTCAGCCTCACCCTCAACAACGGCGAGCTGACCGCGCTGCTCGGCCCCTCCGGCT
>JAAYHO010000065.1 GCA_012735335.1 Gammaproteobacteria bacterium | reverse complement strand
TCCTGCATCAGCGCGCTGGTCAGATCATCCAGTGGCTCGCTGGTCTCCCGGCGCTCGGCCAGCAACCCGGCAATCAGCTCCTCGAACTCGGCGGCCAGTGCCGCGAGAGCCGGGCGATCCCGCTGCAGGGTTGCCTGATTGTTGCGGGTGATCCAGCTCAGCAGCGGCTCCTGCAGGTCCAGCGGCCAGCCCATGAAGGCGCACTGGATGCGCAGGGCAAAGGGCTGGGCAAAGGTCGCCATCAGCTCGGTTTGCTCACCGGTCAGCGCACTCGGCGCCAGGTCTTCGGCGATCTCCTGACAGATTGGCTCGAATGCCGCCATGCGCTCGGGGCTGAAGTACTTCTCGATGATCGCACGGTAGGCGGTGTGCTCCGGCGGGTCCATGCCATTGGGCACGGATATGTGGCGCGAGGCCTGGCTGCTGAAGCTCTGATGGTCATGCAGGATGCGGCTGACATCGGCGTGGCGGAACACGCTCCAGTAGGAGTAGTCGCTCCAGGCGACCGGACAGCGCTCGCGCATCCGGTCATAGGCACTGCGTTGGTCGTTCAATACATCGGCGGATCGGGGATCCCAATCCGCTATCGGGGATTCAGACATGGGACGTTTCCAGAACAGCGGGCCGCCCGGGGTAGGCAGCACATCAGGTTAGGGAAACACTGCATGGGCTGTTTCGCCAACGTTATGCAGTGCTTCCTGGATCAGAAAGGATTGATTTCAGATGCTGTTCAGTTTAGCTCAATTTGATCTGGTCAATAATTGACCAAAGTCAAATCGGCTGGAGCAGGCAGCAGGGGGAACTGCTGCCGGGGCGGGGATCAGATGCTCAGGGTCCACTCGTAGTCGATGATGACTGGTGCATGCTCGGAATAGCGTACCTTGCGCGGGATGCTGGCGTGCTTGACGAAGCGGCGCAGGCCGGGGGTGAGGATCTGATAGTCGTAGCGCAACCCCAGGTTCAGGTCCTGGGCCTGCTCGCTGTCCGGCCACCAGCTGTACAGATCGGCTTCGCGGGTGACCTCGCGCAGGGCATCGACGTAGCCCAGGTTGCCGAAGATCTCGTCCATCCAGGCCCGCTCCGGTGCCATGAAGCCGGGCTGGTGCTGGCAGTCGCGCCAGTTCTTCACGTCCAGCTTCAGGTGGGCGGTGTGCAGGGAGCCACAGTAGATGAACTCGCGACGCTTGCGCCGCTGCTTCTGCAGGTAGGTGGTGAAGTCATTCATGAACTTGAATTTCTGGTTCAGACTGGTGTCGCCATCGCGCCCGGAGGGCAGCAGCAGGCAGCCGATACTGACCTTGTCGAAATCCGCCTGGATATAGCGCCCGTAACGGTCGGCCAGCTCGAAGCCCAGACCCATGATGATGGCTTTGGGCGCGGTCCTGGTATAGATGGCAACGCCGCCCTGGCTGGGTACTTCCGCCTCGAAGCAGTACTGCCAGTAACCGTCCAGCCAGTAGGGATCCTGCTCCAGTTCGGGGGCGGTCACGCGGATATCCTGAAGGCAGATGACATCCGCATCCTGCGTGCGCAGCCAGTCAAAAAGACCCCGGGCAGCCGCGGCCTCTACACCGTTGACATTCAGACTGATGATTCGCATACATGGCTCCCCCAAAATCGTGCGTGTATGATACCTGAGCCAGAAATAGATTTGTTAAATCGCGAGGGTATAGATGCACGAATATCAGTGGGAATTCATTCGTTTTGCGCTGGATCGAAATGTACTGCGCTTTGGCGAATTTACCCTCAAGTCGGGGCGGATCAGTCCCTATTTCTTCAATGCCGGTCTGTTCAATACCGGCAGCAGTCTGGCGCGGCTGGGCCGCTATTATGCCCAGGCACTGATTCACAGCGGACCGAAGGATGTTGATTTGATTTTCGGGCCTGCCTATAAGGGTATTCCATTGGCAGCGGCGACGGCGGTTTCACTTGCTGACAGCTTTGATGTCGATCTGCCATACTGCTTCAATCGCAAGGAAGCCAAGGACCATGGCGAAGGCGGCTCACTGGTCGGTGCACCGCTGCAGGGCCGGGTGGCTATCATCGATGATGTGATCACCGCTGGCACCGCGATCCGCGAGGTCATGCAGATCATCAAGGCGGCGGGTGCCGAGCCGGCGGCGGTGCTGGTGGCCATGGACCGGCAGGAACGCGGCCAGGGTGAGTTGTCGGCGATCCAGGAGGTCGAGCGGGATTTCGGGGTGCCGGTGATCAGCATCATCTCGCTGACCCAGATTCTGGCCTTCCTGGAGGATGATGAACAGTTGCGTAAATATCTGCCTGCGGTGCAGGCCTATCGTGATCAATATGGCGTCTGAGTGAGGCCGTAATTCAATCAGTCAGGACAGGGTGGTCCCGTTATGCAGAAGAGGATCTGGTATCCGGCAATAGCGCTCTTGCTTGGCGGTGCAGTGACCATCGCTGATGCGGCCGAGCTGTATCGCTATGTCAATGACAAGGGCGTAACAGTGCTGGATCGCAGTGTGCCGCCACAATATGTCAGCCGGGGCTATGAGGTGCTGGACAGGGACGGCCGGGTCAAACAGGTCGTCCCCGCCGCGCCCAGCCCGGAGGAACGCCAGGCCCAGCGCGTCGCCGAGCAGGAACAGCAGCGTCAGCGCAGCGCTGATGAAACCCTGCTGCGGCTGTATTCCAGTGTGGATGACCTGAACCGTGCCCAGGCCCGCCAGATACAGCAGATCGGGAGCCTGATTGCCTCGGCCGAGGCCGGGCTGCTGACCCTGCAGAGCCAGCGCGACGAAGTGCAGAGTCGCGCCGCCAGCCAGGAGCGGGCCGGTCGCGAAGTCGACCAGCAACTACTGCAGCGCCTGCAGGCGATTGAAGCCGAACAGCAGCGCCTGGAACGGCAGATTGCCCGCCATCAGCAGGAGATCGAACGGGTCAACCAGACCTTCGCTGCCCGCCGGGAGCGCCTGGCGCAACTGCTGGTAGACTGATTCAGCCCGGCTTCCCCCTTTTTCAGAATACCCACCGCCCGGCGAGTGCTTCGGGCGGCGGGATCTGTTTACCTTGTATGTTAAGTTTATCTAAATTAGAGTTGTATTAATTGCGCAGCGATAGAGCGGCGTGGTTCGTGTTTCTAGCATGGGATAAAGGGGAAATATCATGCAGGCAAATCTGGGAATGCTTGATCGCGCGCTGCGCATCGTAGTCGGGCTGGCGTTGATCGGTCTGAGTCTGTCCGGGGTTATCGGCTGGTGGGGTTGGCTGGGAGTGATTCCGTTATTGACGGCCTTTGTCAGCTTCTGCCCGTTGTATGCGCTGCTGAAGATCAATACCGGAAAACGTAACTGAGGAGTCCAACATGGCACTGCGAAGCATGCGGGTGCAGGGGGAAATGGGACACGGGTTTGCCGTGACGGTGGACTGTGGTGGGCATCAGGTGGTGATGGATCAGCCGAAGACGGCGGCGGGCACTGATGCCGGGCCGACTCCGCTGGATATGGTGCTGTCGGCGCTGGGTGGCTGTTTCGGCACCATTGCCCGCTTCCTCGCGCACCAGCGCAGGATCGAATTGCGCGGCATGCGTTTCGAGATCGAGGCGGATTACGATCCGGATGGGCTGCTCGGGCGCAACCCCGATGTGCGCCCGGGATTCCAGAGGATATGTCTGCGTGCCGAGCTGGATGCGGATTTGAGCACTGAGGAGAAACGGGAGTTTCTGGCCGAGGTGGAGCGGCGCTGCCCGCTGGCCGACAACCTGCTGCATGGTGCCAGCCTGCACAGTGAGCTGGTCGGCGATTGAGGCGGGCCTAGGAGTCGTGGACCCTTCGCGCTGGGGGCGGCGCTCCTACAACTGATCGGGATGCTGGTTGTAGGAGCTGCGCCCGCGCAGCGAATGAGCTCAGTCGCGGCTGGGGTCTTCGGGGGCGGTGCTTTCGAAGCGGTGGATGGCGTCGCGGAACTCCGGACCTATCGGCTGGGGGCGGCGGGTTTCCATGTCCGCATGCACATAGACGATCTCGCCCCTGACCAGTAGCTCCTGATCCCGGTACAGGCCGATCAGAAACTGCAGGCTGCTGTTGCCTAGCCGGGCGATGCGCACATGGATGTCCAGAACATCGTCGAACATCGCCGGGGCCTGATAATCCAGTACGGTACGCACGGCAAAGAAGTCGCTGCCGATGATGCCGCTGCCCGAATTGGCCTCGCGCAGGGCGCGGAAGTATTCGGTGATGCCCACGTCGCAGTAGGTCAGGTAATGCCCGTTGAACACGATGCTCTGCGGGTCAACCTCGGCCCAGCGCACCCGCAGCGGGGTGCTGAAACGAAAATCCTGTTGCTGCATGCCGGGTCCCTTATTCCTGCTGCTGGTTGGTGATCAGGGTACCCACACCGGTGTCGGTGAAGATTTCCAGCAGCACCGCATTGGGCACCCGGCCATCGACAATGATGGCGCTGCCGACGCCGCCCTGCACTGCATCCAGCGCACAGCGGATCTTCGGCAGCATGCCGCCATAGATGGTGCCGTCGGCAATCAGCTCATCGACCTGGACGGTGCTCAGCCCGGTCAGGACCTTGCCTTCCTTGTCCATCAGCCCGGCGATATTGGTCAGCAGCATCAGCTTCTCGGCCTTCAGCGCCTCGGCCACCTTGCCGGCGACCAGGTCGGCGTTGATGTTGTAGGACTTGCCGTCCTCGCCGACGCCGATGGGGGCGATCACCGGGATGAAGTCATCGGAGATCAGCCGGTTGATCAGGCTGACGTTGACCTCGGTCACCTCGCCGACATGGCCGATATCGATGATCTCCGGCTTGTCCATGCCCGGGGTGCGGCGACTGACCTTGAGCTTGCGCGCACGGATCAGGTTGGCGTCCTTGCCGGTCAGGCCCAGGGCCTGGCCGCCGTGCTGGTTGATCAGGTTGACGATGTTCTTGTTCACCTGGCCGCCGAGCACCATTTCCACCACATCCATGGTGGCGCTATCGGTCACCCGCATGCCTTCGATGAACTCGCTGGCGATGTTCAGCCGCTTGAGCAGGTCGCCGATCTGCGGGCCACCGCCGTGGACTACCACCGGGTTGATGCCGACAGTCTTCATCAGCACTATGTCCTTGGCGAAGCTGGCCTGCAGCTCCTCGCTTTCCATCGCGTTGCCGCCGTACTTGATGACAATGGTCTTGCCGGTAAAGCGCTGGATATAGGGCAGCGCTTCGGTAAGGATGCGCGATACCTGGGTGGCGGCGTCACGATTGAGCATGGTGATTGTCTACTCCGGGTTACAGGTTGGTCAGTTCAAGATCAGGGGCCACTGTGGCCAGCTGATGACGAAATAGTTGGCGGATACGCTCCAGCCCGGCGGCATCTTCTCCTTCGAAGCGCAGTACCAGCACCGGCGTGGTGTTGGAGGCGCGCACCAGTCCCCAGCCATCGGGGTAGTCGACACGGATGCCGTCGATGGTGGTTACCCGGGCCTGGTTGCCCCAGTCCGCCGACTGCTGCAGGGCCTCGATCAGGGCAAACTTGCGCAGCTCGCCGACGGTCAGGTTGATCTCCGGGGTGTTCCAGCCCGCCGGGTGGCGACCGAACAGGGCGTTGATCTCCTCCCGGCTGCTGCTGAGGATGGAGACCAGCTCCAGCAGGCGGCAGGCGGCATACAGGCCGTCATCAAAGCCGTACCAGCGTTCCTCGAAGAACACATGGCCGCTCATCTCGCCACCGAGCAGCGCACCGGTCTCCTGCATCTTGGCCTTGATCATCGAATGGCCGGACTTCCACATTACCGGGCGGCCGCCGAGCTGGCTGATCAGCTGTGGCAGCTGGCGGGTGCACTTGACGTCAAATACGATGTCGGCACCGGGGTTGCGGGTCACTATGTCCTCGGCAAACAGCATCAGCAGGCGGTCGGCACAGATGATCTCGCCCCCCGGGGTGACCACGCCGAGGCGATCGGCATCGCCGTCGAAGGCCAGACCCAGGTCGGCATTCTGCTGCTTCACTATGCTGATCAGGTCCTGCAGGTTTTCCGCTTTGCCCGGGTCCGGGTGGTGGTTGGGGAAGGTGCCGTCCACCTCGCAGTACAATGGAATCACCTCGCAACCCAGCTGGTTGAACAGGGTTTCGGCGACCACTCCGCCGACGCCGTTGCCACAGTCGATCACCACCTTGAGCGGGCGGGCGGGCAGCACGTCGTCGACGATGCGCTGGCAGTAGCTGTCGAGGATATCCAGCGTGGCGCAGCTGCCCTCGCCCTGATGCAGACGATCCTGCTGCAGGCGCTGGTGCAGTGCGCTGATGCGCTCGCCGGACAGGGTCTGCCCGGCGATGACGATCTTCAGGCCGTTGTAGTCCGGTGGGTTGTGGCTGCCGGTGAGCATGACGCCGGAGCGGGCCTCGGTGGTATGGGTGGCGTAGTAGAGCACCGGGGTCGGCACCATGCCCAGATCGGTGACCTGGCAGCCGCTGTCGCACAGGCCGCGGATCAGCTCGGCCAGCAGTTCCGGACCGGACAGGCGGCCATCCCGGGCCACGGCGACCTGCTGCTGCCCGGCGTCGATGGATTCGCTGCCAATGGCGCGGCCCAGCCAGTAGACATACTCCGCCGTCAGGGTCTGGCCGACCACACCCCGGATGTCGTAGGCACGGAAGATCTCGGCGGGCAGCTCGGGAATCCCGGCTTCCACTTCGACCTCCAGCGCCAGATCATCCAGCTCGTCGAGAAAATCGATATCCAGCACGTCGTCCACCGGCGGCAGCGCTTCCTCCGCCACCGGGGCGGCCGCTGCAGTAGCGGCTCTGGGGCGGTCTTCGGGCTGGGGGCTGGGCTGGCGTGGGGCCGACTGGCTGGCCAGCTGCATGATGCGCTGGGCCAGAGGCTCCAACGGACCGAGTTGCAGCCCGGCAGCCTTGTGCCCCCGGGTCAGTTGGTCGAGGGTGTCGGCATCGGCATTCAAGGCCTTGCTCCAGCTGCGCTGCAGGAACAGCAGGCTGGCCAGTGCCCCGGCCAGCGCCAGCAGGATGGCGGCGAGCAACAGCAGGGGGTTGGGCGCTCCGGCACCCAGTGCCGCGCCATCGCGGAAGGTCAGTTGCCAGGCCGGGTTGTCGGTGTTGAGACTGACGCTCTCACCCTGACCATGGCCTTGCTGATACAGGGTCTGGGTCGGGGCACCGGGGAACTGCTGCACCAATGTGATCTGACCGGCATCGGCCGGCAACGGCGGCAGCAGGCCGGTCAAGCGCTGCATGTCGAACACCGCCAGCAGGGTGCCGCCAACCGGAGCCTGGGCCGAAGGGCGCAGGGGCTGCACCGCATACAGACGCCAGTGCTCACCGATGCGGTGCGCTTCGGCTGCTACCGGCATGCCGCGTTCGGCCCGGCGGATCATGTCCAGCGCGGCAAAGCTCAGCGGCGCGTGCTCATCATCCAGCTGTTCGGCCTGGCCGGGCAGGTGCAGGTAGACCGCCAGGTTGTCGGCAAACTGATTGTGCAGCAGGCGCTGCATGGCGACCTTGTTGCCCTGCTGCAGTGCGCTCAGCAGCTGCGGGTTGGCTGCTGTTCTGGCCAGGTCCGCATCCAGCCGGGCGATGGCCCGGTTCATTGCACTCTGCTGCTGCCCGGCATAGGCGCTGCTCAGATCCTGCCGGTAATTTTCCGCCGCGGGGGCAAACAGCAACAGCCACAACAGCGCCAGGGCCGCCGCCAGACCGGCGAGCATCAGCAGCAGGGGCGTCAGGGTGCTCGGCAGCCCGGAGGGCTGAGGGCGGTGCAGTGTAGGTTTCTTCAGCTTCATGTCAGGTCATGCCTCCGTGCACAGATCCGTCGCTTAATGACTGCCGGTATGGCCAAAGCCACCGGCTCCCCGCTGACTGTCGGCAAACTCGCTGACAATCTCCAGATTCGCCTGTACCACCGGCACCAGTACCAGCTGCGCAATGCGCTCGCCCGGCTCGATGGTGAAGGGCTGCTGGCTGCGGTTCCAGCAGGACACCATCAGCTGGCCCTGGTAATCCGAGTCGATCAGCCCGACCAGGTTGCCCAGCACTATGCCGTGCTTGTGGCCCAGACCGGAGCGCGGCAGGATCATCGCCGCCAGACCGGGATCGGCAATATGAATCGCCAGTCCGGTGGGCAGCAGGCTGGTCTGGCCAGGCTCCAGAATCAGTGGGGCCTCGAGCATGGCGCGCAGGTCCAGCCCGGCGGAACCTTCGGTGGCATAGCTGGGCAGGGGCCACTGCTGGCCAAGGCGGGGGTCGAGAATCCGGGCTTGCAGAGCGTGCATGGTGTGTCCTCTAGGCGGGTGTATTCAGCTGTCGGGCAATATGGGCAATGATCTGCCGCGCCAGTTTCTGCTTGCTGGCCCGGGGCAGTTCCTGCGGGGTCAGGCTGCGGTCGATCAGGGTGACGGCATTGTCGTCGGAATTGAAGCCGATGCCCGGCTGGCTGACATCGTTGGCAATGATCAGGTCCAGTTTCTTGCGGGTCAGCTTGTCGCTGGCGTAGCCCAGCACATCATCGGTCTCGGCGGCAAAGCCGACGCAATACCGCGGCCGCCGGGCGTGACTGGCCAGGGTGGCGAGGATGTCAGGGTTGCGCACCAGCTCCAGGGTCATGCCATCCTCGTTGCCGGGGTCCTTCTTCAGCTTGCCGGGGGCGCTGCTGACCGGGCGGTAATCGGCGACGGCGGCCGAGGCGATGAACGCATCCGCAGGCAGCGCGCCCTCACAGGCGGCCAGCATCTCTACGGCGCTGGTCACATCAATGCGCTGCACCCGGGACGGGGTCGGCAGATTGACCGGGCCGGCCACCAGCGTGACTCGTGCGCCCGCTTCGGCGGCGGCTTCAGCCAGAGCAAAGCCCATCTTGCCGGAGCTGTGGTTGGAGATATAACGCACCGGGTCGATCGCCTCCCGGGTCGGTCCGGCGTTGATCAGCAGATGGCGTCCGGTGAGCAGGCCCAGCTCGAAGCAGTCGGCGCAGCGCATGGCCAGATCGGTCGGCTCGAGCATGCGCCCCGGGCCGACATCGCCGCAGGCCTGCTCCCCGGCGGCTGGTCCGAACACCTTGATCTCGCGCTGCAGCAGGGTCTGCAGATTGGCCTGGGTGGCCGGGTCGCGCCACATGGCCTGGTTCATCGCCGGGGCCAGCGCTACCTGGGCGTCGGTGGCCAGCACCAGGGTGGTCAGCAGATCGTCGCCGCGGCCATTGGCCAAGCGCGCCATCAGGTCAGCGGTGGCCGGGGCAATCAGCACCAGATCGGCCCAGCGGGCCAGCTCGATATGCCCCATGGCCGCTTCGGCAGCGGGGTCCAGCAGATCACCGTGCACCGGATTGCCGGACAGCGCCTGCAGCGTCAGTGGGGTGATGAACTCATGGGCGGCACGGGTCATCACCACCCGCACCTGGGCACCGGCGTCCTTGAGTCGACGTACCAGATCGGCGCATTTATAGGCGGCAATACCACCGCTGATTCCGAGAACCACCTGCTTGTTCAACAACCGCTGCATTACTGACTCCAGTACCCTGGCAAATGGCGTTAACGATAACATATGCCGACCGGTTCACGCCCCTCCCATGCATGGCTGGCCCACGCCGGCCAGCAAACCTATACTCCGCGCTTTGTCAGCACGCCCAGGGAAGTACGTGCCCACCTCTTGCAAGGAGCACCTGCCATGTCCATCACCGACTGGCCTGCGGCCGAGCGTCCGCGGGAAAAGTTACTGTTGCAGGGCGCAGCCGCCCTGTCCGATGCCGAGTTACTGGCGATCTTCCTGCGTACCGGGGTGCCGGGCTGCAGCGCGGTGGATCTGGCCAGGCAACTGCTGTCCAGCTTCGGCAGCCTGCGTGCCCTGTTGCATGCCCAGCAGGCGGAATTCTGCAGCCGCCCGGGTCTGGGGCCGGCCAAGTATGCGCAGCTGCAGGCAGTCATGGAGATGGCCCGGCGGCATCTGTTCGAGGAGCTCAAGCGCGGCGATGCCCTGACCTCGCCGGGGGCGGTGCGCAACTTCCTGCGCAGCCAACTGGCGGCACTGCCCCACGAAGTGTTTGCCTGCCTCTATCTGGATAACCAGCATCGGGTGATTGCCTTCGAGGAACTGTTCCGTGGCACCCTGGACAGCGCCAGCGTCTACCCCCGGGAAGTGATCAAGCGGGCGCTGGCGCACAATGCCGCCGCGTTGATCCTGACCCACAACCATCCGTCGGGTGTTGCCGAGCCCAGCCAGGCCGATATGCTGCTGACCCGGCGGCTGAAGGAGTCGCTGGCACTGGTGGATATACGGGTGCTGGACCATCTGGTGGTGGGCGATGGGGAGCCGGTATCCTTTGCCGAACGGGGGCTTTTGTAGCGATCGGAGGATGAAAAATAATTGATTGGCCGCGCGCATTTTGGTATAAAGCTCCGCTCTTCTCGGGGCTGCACCTGTAAATGGCACCTTTTGGTACCTTACAGTGTTGCGCGAAGGCTTGCCCCGGCTGGACAACAGTTTCTATTTTACGACTTCCAACCAGTTCGGGTTGGGCAAGTGGTTGGAGAGGGTTAATCATGGCTCGAGTATGTCAAGTGACCGGCAAAGGCCCGGTTACTGGGAACAATGTTTCCCACGCTAACAACAAAACCAAACGTCGTTTTCTGCCTAACCTGCAGTACCATCGTTTCTGGGTAGAATCCGAAAAGCGTTTTGTCCGCCTGCGCACTTCTGCCAAGGGCATGCGCATCATCGACAAGCGTGGTATTGACGCCGTTCTGGCTGATATCCGCGGTCGCGGCATCAAGGTTTAAGGAGCAGTCCCATGCGTGAATTGATTCGTCTGACTTCCTCTGCCGGTACTGGTCACTTCTACACTACCGACAAGAACAAGCGTACTACTCCCGACAAGATCGAAATCAAGAAATACGATCCGGTTGTACGTC
>JAAYHO010000448.1 GCA_012735335.1 Gammaproteobacteria bacterium | reverse complement strand
TGGGGGACGGTGAATACACCTATACGCCGCCGATTGCCTTCCTGGTCGGTGGTGTTGGAACTCATACTGAAACGATCGGTTTCACCCTGCGCGACAACGATGGCGACGAGGCGTCAAATATGCTGACTATCACCGTTCATCCGCCTGGCACCCAGCAGCCGGATGCGGGCGGGTTCTCACTGGACGGAGGTTCCGCCAGCATCATCAGCACCGGTGCTTTGGACGACAGCATAGCAATGCCCGTGATGCTGACTGAACCTTATGAGCAGGAGCAGTACTTTGATTCTGCTGTTGGGCTGGATCAGGAGGACACATCTGGACTGCGTAGCGAGGATGCTGATCTGGAACTGAGCCAATCGGATGAACTTATCGGCTTGGCTATTGAGGATGTGCTTGATATATCGGGCGGCGATATGATTCCGTATTTCGAAGGGCAGGTTGAGGGTCTGGCCAACGGCTCAGCGGATGCTCAAGATGCGGCTGGGGAGCTCGTTTACGAGGCGAGTTTTGCCGGTGTTGCTACCGGCCTGAATACCGCTGATGTTATCAGCAGCAACAGCATCGTCATCGACTGATCTGGTGTACTGATCCCGGTTAGTGCCTTTGCACCCTGCTGGCCTTGAGTGGTCAGCAGGGTGTTTTTGTGCGCACCCGCGCTACTGCGGTCTCCGGTGCCTGCACTGCCGTTCTCGTGATTTAAAGGAGTTTGCCATGCCGCTGCCATGCACCGATGTGCCGCAGCACTGTTTCTACCATTCCCGTGGGCTGCGTCTGCATTATCTGGACTGGGGCAACCCGCAAGCGCCCTTGCTGATACTGGTCCACGGTGGGCTGGAGCATGCCCGGGTCTGGGATCAGCTGGCGCAACAGTTGCGTGCCGACAGGCATGTGGTGGTGCCGGATCTGCGCGGTCATGGCGACAGTGATTGGAGCGGTGGGGGTGCCTATACGATTGTTGATGCCCGATATTGCCGCGCTGGTGGCTGAACTGGGCGACCGCCCGGTGACCCTGGTGCCCCACTCACTGGGCGGCAACGTGGCGATTCATTACACCGCGCTATTCCCCGAGCGGGTCAGCAAACTGTGCGTGATCGAGGGGCTGGGCTTCTCACCAAAGGTGCGCGCCAAACGGGACACAAGGTCGCGCCGCGAGCAGTTGCGCGAATGGGTGGATAAAGCGCGTGAACTGGATCAGCGTGGTGCAAGCAGCTACCCGAGTGTTGCCGCGGCAGTACAGCGGCTGATGGCGCATGACCCACTGTCGAGCCGTGAGCTGGCCGAGTATGTCTGTGAACAGGGCATGCGCCAGACCAATGATGGCCAGTGGCACTGGAAGTATGATTACCTGATCCGCGGCACCGGCGCCGCCGAGGTCGCCTCGGTAGAGCCCAGCGATTTGTGGCAGGCGATCGACTGCCCGGTATTGCTGATGTACGGCGCCGAAAGCTGGGCGTCCAATCCGGAGAAGGACGGCCGTCTGGAGCATTTTTCCCGGGCGCGGGTGGTGGTCGTGGAGCAGGCCGGGCACAACCTGCGTCATCACCAGCCCTCCGTGTTCATGAGCCATCTCCATGCATTTCTCGGCTGAGGATTGGGACTGCTGTATTGGCAGCAGAATCCGGCATGGCTCCGCCGAGCCCAGGCCCCTGGACGATGGTTTCAGCCGGGCATTCCGTAGACGACACAAGAGGCTTTGATACGAAAACTACTCCACGAGCTGCTAGGCACTGCAGCACGCTAAGCGACGGCCACCGGATTTTTTAGATAAATACATGGCTTGATCGGCCTTGCGGATCAGCGTCTCGGTTTCCTGGCCATGCTCGGGGAAGAACGCCACACCTATACTGGCGGAGAGCTGAACGGTGTTACTGCCAATCGAGATGGGAGCGCTGGCGGCCTGCAGCATCCGTTCCAACACCGGTTCACAATCATGGGGTTCCTGCAAGCCAACCAGCCCGGCAACAAACTCATCCCCGCCAAGGCGCCCCAAGGTATCGTCTTCGCGAATGGTTGCCTTGATGCGTTGGGCGAGAATCTGCAGCACACGGTCGCCCACGTCATGGCCGTAGTTGTCGTTCACGGCCTTGAACCCATCGATATCAATAAAGGCTACCGCGAATCTGTGACGATGCGTTCTGGCGCTTTCTATAGCCTGGCGCATCCGCTCGGCGAGCAGCAGCCGATTGGGCAGCTGGGTAAGCGCGTCATAGTGAGCCTTACGCTCCAACTGTTGCTGACGCTTTTTCAAATGGGTTATGTCGCTGACCAGTGCCACGTAGTGGCGGATTTCGCCGGTGTTGCCATACACTGCGCTGACGCTGAGTTGCAATGCCAACTCCGTGCCATCCCGATGATAACTTCGGACTTCGCCAGACCAATGGCCCTGCCACCTGAGCGCCTCTTTCATCGCCGCATAGAAAGCAGATAACTGGAGCACCGCCCGGTGGGATCTCAGGCTTTGTCCCTGCAATTCGTTGACACCGTAGCCGGTAATACGGGTGAATGCCTCATTGAGCCTGATTACCTTGCCAGAGGGGTCGGCGATGATGATGCCCTCGCGAGCGTAGCTGAACACGGTCGTGGCCAGGTCGGGGCAGATGCCGGTTTTGCGTCGTTCCAGCCTTCCGTAGCGCTCGTCCCCAGCGCGCCTCAATCGGTCGCCCGTGGCTGTAATCGCCCTGCGTAACGGGAGCAGCCTCTTCTTGGTGAAGCCGTACAGGCTTCGGTAACAGCGACGAACAAATAGGGATAAATTTTGATTCATTTTAATTCCTGGGCGCAGCTCTGGCAGGCGGAGCTGGATCTGCCGTCTGGATGGGAATTACCGGGGCCGGTTCGCGTGCGACGATTTTGTCGTGTTCCGACGTTTCGGCGAGGTCAACAATGAACGGCTCAACTGGTCGCGGCGGGCGGCCCGATAAAATAATTCTGATTTTGGGCTTTAATAGAGAGCTGGCGTTTTGCTCCCATACCGTACCAATACGCCCGCTCTCCAGGCGGACCATGGCGCCTATAGGAAAGATGCCCAGGGCCTTGACGAACGTATGAAACACCTTGCTGTCGAAATGCCCCTTCCACTGCGCCATCCTGTGCAGCGCCTCGGCTGGGTCCCAGGCGGTCTTGTAGGAACGACTTGATGTGATTGCATCGTACACATCACACACTGCACCCATGCGGGCGAACAGACCGATCTGTTTGCCGCGCAGTCCCTGCGGATAGCCTGAGCCGTCCCATTTTTCATGGTGGTGCAGGCATACCTCGAGTACCTGGGGATTGAACTGTCCGCATTCCTTCAACAACCGGTGGCCATATTGCGGATGCTGGCGCACCCGGTTCCATTCAATATCAGTGAGCTTGCCCGGCTTATTGAGAATGGCATCCGGAATCCCGATCTTGCCAATGTCATGCAGCAGGCCAGCCAGACCTGCTTCCCGTACCTGATGGCCATCCATGTTCAGCTGCCGTGCCAGAGCAATCATCAGGCCGCACACCGCCACCGAATGCATGTAAGTATACTCATTGGCTGTTTTCAGGCGGGCCAGACTAAGCAGAGCATGTGGATGACGGTGAATCGAACTGGCGATTTCCTCGATCTGTTCCATCACAAGCCCGGCCTCAAGCACCTTGCCCATGCGGATATTCGCAAACATTCTGGCAACGGCGATGCTGGCGCTCTGACAGATATCTTTTGCGCGCTGGATTTCTTCCTCGATCGAAGCGGAAGTCGTCAAGAATGGGCTTTCGCCCTCTATATGCAAATCATCCCATTCCCGTGGCTCCTCGTTGACCACCGAGTCCGCCAGTTTGTCGATATCCACCCCTTTGCTGGTGTCGATCAATACCTGCGCGACTGCCGAGTCGCGCAGACGCTGTAAATCCGATTCGGAGTCAAGCAAAAAACGACGTTTCCAGAATGGATGAGCCAACCAGGGACCAAAAAGCTCATGGATATACATACCGAGGGTCACCTCGGAAACTGCAATTCGTTTAAGCATTAATTGAACATTACAACGTTTACTTGTAGGTAGCCGACGTTATCAGGTCGCAAAAGATCGGCGTTTGGCAATGAAATATTATGAGCGCCGAAGTTGACCCAGGCTTTTGCTGGAGATGACCAGTCTTTTGCTGTAGGACAGATTGGGGGGCGAAAGCTCAATAAATTTTGTTATGTGATGATCAGTAATCTGCTGGGCGCAACCGGGGCGTCTGTTGCAACTGCTCAATGAGCGTTACACCGAGGGCAACCGGGTTCCGATTATCATTACGTCCGGGCATGCGGATCGGGACGATGTGATTACCCTGTTCCGTAACGGCGCAGCTGATTTTCTACCCAAGCCGATCCACTACGAACATCTGGTTCAGCAACTGCAGCGCTTCTTTCCCACGCTGCAGGTGCGTTGAACGCAGAGGTTCGATCTTCAGCCTGCTGGCTGCCCGCTCCACAGGCTGGTCAGGGTGCCCAGCAGCGGCTGGCCGACACCCTGATTGCCGATGAATTGCAGCAGTACCGGGGCAAACTGGCTGACCATACCTGGGTCCATACCCAATCCGGAGAACTGTTGGGCGACTGCACTCAGGCTCTGGATACTGTTCTGCGTGGGTTGTTTGGCCAGCGGGTTGGATTTGCCCAACAGCCCGCCGATAGCTGATGCCTGACTGATCAGGCCGCCACCGTCCAGTTCCTTGAGTGCCGGAACTGATTGCAGCAATTGACTGTAGTCGGTGCTGGGAAGCTGATTGCGCGCCAGTTCCAGCAGTGCGCCGGTGCCGCCAACCGCTTGCTCCGGGGTGACGTTGAGCGCGGTCAGCTTGTTGACCAGCTCGGCGGACTGCGCGGCGGCTGAGCCGGGTGCCGCTACGGCGGAGGTGATTCTGGCCGCGTCGCCAAGGCTGAAGGCCTGGGCGGTGCTGACAGTCAGACCGAAGGTCAGGGACAGGGCGATACAACTGAGTTTGTTCATATTCTTTATCTCGTAATGGTGCGGCCCTCAATGGCCGGGCGCCGGTTGACCTGAGGCATGCCGGACGGCGGCAGTTTACCCCATCACCGGGGTCGATAGCTTGCCATGCGCCGGGCCTGAGCCTGTTGTGCTTATACTCGCGCTATCTTGATTGAGGAGAACCGCATGCCGACGATTGCCGAGGCCGGGCCGCAACGTTGCTTTTATCATTCCCGCGGGCTACGCCTGCACTATCTGGATTGGGGCAACCCCGGGGCACCGGTGCTGATACTGATCCACGGCGGGCTGGAACATGCGCGGGTGTGGGATGCCTTGGCGCAGCAGTTACGCACTGACTGGCATGTGGTGGTGCCGGACCTGCGTGGGCACGGGGATAGTGACTGGAGCAGCGGTGGGGCTTACACCATTGTCGATATGGTACCGGATATTGCCGCACTGGTAACCGAACTGGGCGACCGCCCGGTAACCCTGGTTGCCCATTCGCTGGGCGGCAACGTGGCTATCCATTACACCGCGCTGTTTCCGGAGAGAGTGGAGCGGTTGTGCGTGATCGAAGGGCTGGGATTCTCACCCAAAGTACGTGCCAGGCGCGATGAGAAGTCCCGCCGCGAACAGCTGCGCGAATGGGTGGACAAGGCACGGGCGTTGGATCAACAGGGCGCGAGGAGTTACCCCAGCGTGGCCGCAGCGGTACAGCGCTTGCGAGAACATGATCCGTTATTGAGTCAGCAACTGGCCGAATACGTCTGCGAACAGGGCATGCGCCAGACCGAGGATGGGCAATGGCGTTGGAAGTATGACCACCTGATACGCGGCAACGGCGCGGCGGAAGTCGCCTCGGTCGAGCCCAGCGACCTGTGGCAGGTCATCCAGTGCCCGGTACTGCTCATGTACGGCACCGAGAGCTGGGCCTCCAACCCTGAACATGACGGCCGGTTGCAACACTTTGCCCAGGCGCGGGTGGTGACCGTGGACAAGGCCGGTCACAACCTGCACCACCACCAGCCAGAGGTGTTCATGGCCCATCTGCGCGAGTTTCTGGCGTAGCGCCGGGGGATCTGGGGGTGTAGCGCCCCGCGCTACGCCTGTGAAGGTGCCGCGGTTGAGGGCAGTCGGCGAGCAGGCGCTCGCCAACCCCAGGTGGCAGCTGGCTGGGGATGCTTCCCTGGGAGGGACGAGCACCAGCTCGTCCGCAGAGCTCGGAGTAACGCTGTCATCGAGCTGGTGCTCCGCTCCCAGGCAACAGGCGCTCCCAGCAGCCTGAGGTTTCTGGCAGCGCTGGCGCTCCTCTTGAGACCGGGGCTGTGACCGCAAGCGGGATGGCCCCGTCTGAAAGGGTATAATTGCTGCTTTACCCCTCCGCCAGCTGATTACTCAGCGGCCACGGTGTCCGTTTGCAGCCGATAAACGGTCACCCCAAGGTACTATTCTTCGGCTATCGATCAAGAGACATCACTTCCATGCCCAAAGCCTCTCATCATGAGCTGCGCAACGCTTTTCGCGGGTTGCTGGCCAGCTCAGCCTGTTATCACACCGCCTCGGTGTTTGATCCCCTCTCTGCGCGCATTGCCGCCGATCTCGATTTTGAGGTTGGCATTCTTGGCGGCTCGGTCGCGTCCCTGCAGGTGCTGGCCGCGCCGGATATTGCGCTGATCACCCTCAGCGAATTTGCCGAGCAGGCCACCCGTATTGGCCGAGTGGCGCAGTTGCCGGTGATAGCCGATGCCGACCATGGTTACGGCAATGCGCTCAATTCCATGCGCACCGTGGTCGAGCTGGAGCGCGCGGGCATCGCAGCCCTGACCCTGGAAGATACCCTGTTACCCGCCCAGTTCGGGCGCAAGTCCTATGACCTGATCAGCGTTGATGAGGGCGTCGGCAAGCTGCGCGCGGCGCTGGAGGCGCGGGATGACAGTGCCATGGCAATCATCGGTCGTACCCATGCCGGTGTGCAGTCGCTGCCGGAAGTGATCGAGCGTACCCGCGCCTATCAGCAGGCCGGTGCCGACGCTATCTGTCTGGTTGGGGTGGAGGGTTTCGTCCAGTTGGAGGCGATAGCGGAAAATCTGCAGGTGCCGCTGATGCTGGTGACCTACGGCAACCCGCAGCTGCGTGATGATCAGCGGCTGGCCGAGTTGGGCGTGCGTATCGTGGTCAACGGTCACGCGGCCTTCTTTGCCGCGATCAAGGCCACCTATGACAGCTTGCGCGAACAGCGCGGCATTGCCACCGGCAATGGCCTGAATGCCTCCGAGCTGGCGAAGCGTTACAGCTTCCCGGAGGAGTGCATCGACTGGGCGGCGAAGTACATGAGCGTTACCGAGTAGCTTCTCCCCGTCGATTGCCACGGCGCAGCCCTTGCGAGCTGCGCCTGCAGGCGTCAGATCTCCCACACCAGATTCACCGCGGCGTGCCGCCCGGG
>JAAYHO010000447.1 GCA_012735335.1 Gammaproteobacteria bacterium | reverse complement strand
GTATCAGGCGCCCGGTGCCATGCTCGGCCGCCTGCTGTTCTGCGGGCTGTGGCTGCTCGGTATGGCCGGTTGTGTGTACTGGCTGTGGGCCGGGCAGAGCGCCTGGCAGGGCGCGCTGCTGTATCTGTTGTTGCTCGCTGTGGTCATGCTCTGGTGGGCAGGCATCCGGCCCAGCCATGAGCGCGACTGGGCGGACGATCTGGTGCATATCACCACTGGCGAACTGCAGCAGCACCGGGTGCGGTTGGATAACGTGCGTAACTTCCACTGGCGCAGCACCGAGGACTACGACATCCGCTGGGAAAGCCGCGAGTACGACCTGCGCCGCCTGCGCTCGGTGGACATGATCACCTCCTACTGGGGGCTGAGCAGCATCGCCCATGTGCTGGTGTCCTTCGGCTTCGAGGATGGCGAGCATATCGCCTTTTCCGTGGAGATCCGCCGGGAGCAGCATGAGAGCTTTTCCGAGATCGGCGGCTTCTTCAAGGAGTTCGAGCTGAGCATCATTGCGTCGGATGAGCGCGACGTGGTGCGGGTGCGCAGCAATGTGCGCAACGAAGACCTGTGGCTGTACCGTATCAACCTCAGTCCGGCGGACGCCCGTGAGCTGTTCCGTTCCTTCGTGCTGCAGGCCAACCAGTTGGCGTAGCACCCACGCTTCTACCACACGGTCACCGGCAACTGCACCACCATTGTCTATTCGATGATGAAGAAGATCGTCGAGGGACTGCCGCTGGATCACCGCCTGCTGCTGACCGGCCATCTGCCCGCCTATGTACACGAGGTCGGCGGCATGATGCCCGGGCTGTCGCTGGAGGAGGCACAGCGGCGCGGACGCATCACCCAGCGCGCGCTGGATGCTGGGGATGATGCGGACTTCTCCGCGCAGATACGCCGGGGCGTACCCGGCTGGGAATGATCCTCAGCGCCGGGGCTGTGGCACAGCCCTTGCTGTAAAACCGGGCCGGGGAATCAGCGTTCAATCAGAGGTGGCATGTGAAAATCGGAATTCTGCAATGTGATGATGTGCACGACAGCCTGCTGTCGGACTGGGGCAACTATCCGGAGATGTTCGAGCAGGCGCTGCGGCCGGTACTGCCGGGCTGCGAGCTGCCGATCTACCGGCTGCTGGATGGCCAGTTGCCGCAGAGCACGGACGAGTGCGACGCCTGGCTGATCACCGGCAGCAAGCATGGGGTGAATGATGGTCTGCCCTGGATTGATGCACTGTGCGGCTTCGTGCGCAGCCTGTGGGCAGAACAGCGACCGCTGCTCGGGGTCTGCTTCGGCCATCAGCTGATCGCCAGAGCCCTGGGCGGTACCGTGGTCAAGTCGGAGAAGGGCTGGGGCATCGGTCTGTCGTTCAATCAGGTGATCGAGCGCAAAGCCTGGATGCAGCCCTTTCAGGATCATCTGGATCTGCTGGTCAGTCATCAGGATCAGGTGGTGCAACTGCCGCCCCAGGCCGAGGTGCTGGCCAGCAGCGAATTCTGCCCTTACTACCTGATCCAGTACGGCGACTGCTTTCTCAGCGTGCAGGGCCACCCGGAATTCTGTGTTGGTTACTGCCAGGCGTTGATGCAGATGCGCGAGCAGATACTGCCCCCGGCGCGGCTGCGTGCCGGTCTGGCATCACTGGCGACCGAGGCTGACAGCAAGCTGATGCTGGGCTGGATCGGCCATTTTCTGACCCGCGCGGTCAGCGCCTGAGTACATCACCCATGAAGAACATTTCCAGCCGCAGGGTAATGCCCCAGCGCGGGTCGTAATTGGTGTCCCGGTGGAAGTGCAGCTCGGGGATGACATCGGCGTAGAGTATCTGGCGGTGGATATCGCGCCGGTACAGCGCCTGCAGATAGTAGTCGTTGATCTGCGGGTCGGAGGCACTGCTGCCGACCAGCACGGCGGCGTAGCGGACCGCGCTGCGCTTGTCCAGCTTGTGGTGGATCGCTGCCATCTCCGAGACTTCCAGGGTGTCCTCATCCTCCTGCCACTGGATGTTGGTGACAAAGCTCAGGTGCCTGCTGGCATCCAGTGGACGGCCGACGTCCCAGCGTGAACGGGCAAAGTAGCCGTCGCTGTTGAACCAGGACAGGCGGTTTTCTGAGGCCAGCTGCCAGGGGCCATTGCCCAGGCTCCACAGCCGCTCGGCATCCCAGCGCACGTAAGGATCGAGCGGCAGGCGGAACTTGACCCCGGCGCTGAATTTGGTATCCCAGTTCCGGGTCCAGTCCTTGTCGCTCAGGCGGGCCAGACCTATCACCGTATCGCTGGCGTTCTGGCTGTCGTTGCGCAGCCGCTCGGAACCCTTGTCGGCAAGAGTGCCCCGGGTCTCTTCCGGGTCGCTCTCGATGATCAGTCGCAGCCGCTCCTTGGTGGTCGGCAGGTCCAGCTTGAAACGAATGCCCGGGTCGGTACTGAAACCGTCCCCTTCCTCCCACTGCAGTTCCTGGCTGAGGCGCAGGTAGGACTTGTTGCTGGTATTGAGGTGATCGTCGGTGCCGAAGAAGCCATCAGTACCCCGTGAAGTACTGCTGACCCAGCGTGATACCCGCTCGTGCACCGGGGTGATGCGGTCTATCGTCCATTGGGGCAGATCACTGTCATCGGCCACATCCGCTGCATGTCCGTAGCAGGCCATGAGCATCAGCAGCGCCGCGAGACCTTTGTTCATCCGTAACGTTCTCCTGTACCCTTGACCACAGTATAAGCAGCAAAGCGCAACAGGAGGAGGGCGGGGTGATCAGCCTTGATGAATCAGTCACGCTGGATGAGGATGAACTGGAGTTCATGCCCATCCGTGCCCAGGGTGCGGGCGGGCAGAACGTCAACAAGGTTTCCAGCGCCATTCACCTGCGTTTTGACGTGGCTGCCTCCAGCCTGCCGGCGTTCTACAAGGAACGGCTGCTGCAGTACCGCGATCAGCGCATCAGCAAGGACGGCGTGATCGTCATCAAGGCCCAGCGCCACCGCACCCAGGAACTGAACCGGGAGGATGCCATCGCCCGGCTGGTGGAGCTGATCCAGACCGCCACCCGGGTGGACAAACCCCGCCGTCCGACCCGCCCGACGCGCAGTTCCCAGCGCAGGCGGGTCGATGGCAAGACCCAGCGCGGCGCGATCAAGGCACTGCGCGGCAAGGTTGATTACTAGTCCTTTTTCAGATCAATGCACCGTAGACCAGCGCCCGCAGCTCCTGTCGCACCATATAGGCGGAGGAGGGGATCAGTTGGGTCATGAAAATCACCAGCAGATCCTCGACCGGATCGATGAAGAAGGTGGTCCCGGCCATGCCGCCCCAGCCATATTCCCCCGCTGAGCCGATGGTCTGGGACTTGGCGATATCGGTCTTGACCGAAAAGCCCAGACTGAAACCGGAGCCATCGTAGGGCGTCTCGCTGAAGCCACCGATGGACACCGAGGGCAGGTCGGTATTGCCCGGCAGGTGATTCAGGCGCATGAACTCCAGGGTCTTGCGGCCGATGATGCGTGCTCCATCCAGCTCACCGCCGTTGGCCAGCGCCTGGGCAAAGCGATAGTAGTCACCGATGGTGGAGATCAGACCTCCGCCCCCGGACAGATAGCCGTGGCGCCTGGCGAAATGCGATGACTGGGGGTCGTCCTGCAGACTGAAGCCGTCCCCCGGCTGGTGTTGATAGCAGGCGGCGAAGCGGTGCAACTGATCGGCGGGCACGGTGAAGAAGGTATCCTGCATGGCCAGCGGCTTGAAGAT
>JAAYHO010000064.1 GCA_012735335.1 Gammaproteobacteria bacterium | reverse complement strand
GACCGTTTGATGTCAGGGATGACATCAACGAGCCCACAGGGATGTGTTCACGGCGTGTCACAGACAGGTTAACCAGGGCGCAAGGCTGCACAGAACCAGCAAGCACTATGTAAGGAGCTACTGTGTGGGTCATCGAGCTGGTGCTCGACGTTCCCAGGGGGCGTGCAGTGGAGTGCCGGGTCAGTGCGCCTCGTCCCAGTTATCGCCTACACCAGTCTCCACCAGCAGCGGCACATCCAGCGTAGCGGCGGCGCTCATGCGTTGCTGCAGGCCGGTGCTGACCTGGTCGATCAGGTCCTCGCGGACTTCCAGTACCAGTTCGTCATGTACCTGCATGACCACCCGGGCGTCCAGGCCCGATTCCAGCAGCCAGGCGTCCACTTCGATCATTGCGCGTTTGATGATATCGGCGGCGGTGCCTTGCATGGGTGCGTTGATCGCGGTGCGTTCGGCACCCTTGCGCATGGCCTGGTTCTTCGAATGGATCTCCGGCAGGTACAGGCGGCGACCGAACAGGGTCTCGACATAGCCCTGTTCGGCGGCCTGGGTGCGGGTGTTTTCCATGTAGCGCAGCACCCCGGGGTAGCGGGTGAAGTAGCGGTCGATGTAGTCCTGGGATTGCTTGCGGTCCACGCCAATCTGCTTGGCCAGACCGAAGGCGCTCATGCCGTAGATCAGGCCGAAGTTGATCGCCTTGGCGCTGCGCCTGTGGTCGGCGGTGACCTCGTCCAGAGGTACGCCGAAGACCTCGGCAGCGGTAGCACGGTGTACGTCCAGACCCTGGCGGAAGGCTTCCAGCAGGCCCTCGTCCTGGGCCAGGTGAGCCATGATGCGCAGCTCGATCTGCGAGTAGTCTGCGGCCATGATGCGGTAGCCTTGCGGAGCGATGAAGGCCTGGCGGATACGGCGACCTTCGGCGGTGCGGATCGGGATGTTCTGCAGGTTCGGGTCGGAGGATGACAGCCGCCCGGTGGCGGTGACCGCCTGATGGTAACTGGTGTGGATGCGCCCGGTGCGCGGGTTGATCTGCTCCGGCAGGCGGTCGGTGTAGGTGCTCTTGAGCTTGCTCAGGGTGCGGTACTGCATGAGCAGCTGGGGCAGCTCGTAGCCCTGGTCGGCCAGTTCGGCGAGTACCGATTCGGCGGTGGAGGGCTGGCCCTTGGCGGTTTTCGACAGTACCGGCAGGCCCTGCTTTTCATAGAGGATGACACCCAGCTGCTTGGGGGAACCGAGGTTGAACTCCTCACCGGCCAGCTCGAAGGCCTGGCGTTCCAGGGCGGTGAGCTTGTCGCCGAGCTCACGGCTGTGCTCGCCGAGCAGCCTGGCATCGACCAGGGTGCCGGTGCGCTCAATACGCGCCAGTACCGGCATCAGCGGCATCTCGATATCCTGCAGCACGCTGGTCAGCGGGGTGGTCTCCTGCAGCCTGGGCCACAGGTTCTGGTGCAGACGCAGGGTGATGTCGGCATCCTCGGCGGCGTAGGGGGCAGCCTGTTCCAGGGCGATCTGGTCGAAGGTCAGTTGCTTGGCACCCTTGCCGGCGATGTCTTCGAAGCGGGTGGTGCCGATGCCGAGGTATTTCAGCGCCAGGCTGTCCATGTCGTGGCGGGTGGCGGTGGAGTCCAGCACGTAGGATTCGAGCATGCTGTCGAAGGCCACGCCGCGCACCTCGATACTGTAGTGGGCCAGCACGTTGATGTCGTACTTGGCGTTCTGTGCCAGCTTGGACAGGTTCGGGTCTTCCAGCAGCGGCTTGAGCTGGGCCAGTACCTGCTCCCGGTCCAGTTGCTCGGGTACGCCCATGTAGCTGTGCGCCAGCGGTACATAGGCGGCCTTGTGTGGCTCCACGGCGAAGGATACCCCGACCAGCTCGGCCTGCTGGGCATGCACGCTGGTGGTTTCGGTATCGAAGGCGAACAGTGGGGCGTCGCGCAGTTGCTGCAGCCAGTGCTCAAGGCGCTGCTGGTCGAGGATGGTCTCGTACTGTGCCTCGACCGCCGGGCTCTGATCGGCTGTCTCGACGCTGTCTCCGGCGGCCTTGGCTTCGCGCAGCAGTTCGTCCAGCCAGGCCTTGAATTC
>JAAYHO010000446.1 GCA_012735335.1 Gammaproteobacteria bacterium | reverse complement strand
GTTGTGGCGTTTGACCGCCTGTTCCTCGGCCAGTACCAGGGCAGAGGCACCGTCGTTCAGGCCCGAGGCATTGCCCGGGGTCACGCTGCCGTTTTCCTTCAGGAAGATCGGCTTCATGCCGGACAGTTGCTCCAGGCTGATCTCTTCGCGGATGTGCTCATCCGAATCGAAGCTGATCAGGCCCTTGCGGGTGCGGATCTCCACCGGCACTATCTGCTCGGTGAAATAACCCTTGGCGCGGGCGCGGGCAGCCCGGCGCTGGCTTTCCAGTGCCAATTCATCCTGTGCTTCGCGGCTGATGTTGTAGCGCTTGGCAACGTTTTCTGCGGTCACGCCCATATGGATGCGCTGCCAGGGGTCGTGCAGGATGCCATTCATGTAATCCACTGCCTGGGCGTCGCCAAGGCGTGCACCCCAGCGCATGGCTGGCATGATGAAGGGACCACGGCTCATGCTTTCCGCGCCACCACCAATGGCAATGTCGGTATCACCCAGCAGAATCGATTGGGCGGCCGAGATGATCGCCTGCAGGCCCGAGCCGCACAGACGGTTGACGTTGAATGCCGTGGTTTCCTTGGGAATGCCCGAGTCCATGGCGGCTACCCGGCTCAGGTAGGCATCCTTCGGCTCAGTGGGGATCACGTTGCCCATGACCACATGGCCGACAGCTTCCGGATCGACGCCGGAGCGGCTCAGGGCGGCGCTGACAGCGGTAGTGGCAATTGCGCTCAGCGGCTGGTCTTTCAGACTGCCGCCAAAGCTGCCGATGGCGGTGCGGGCGGCGCCTACAACATAGATCTGACGTTGTGTCATGACGTATTACCTTCAGGGTCAAACGAATAAAAAAGGGCCAACTGACCTGGACAGAAATCAGTGGCCCAAACCCAACACCTCGCAACCAGGGGTGTTGTAACGGAGCAGGGTCAACCTTATTTACTGGCCAGCAGTTTTCTGGCAATGCTCATGCGATGCACTTCGCTGGGGCCGTCATAGATACGGAACGGGCGCACATCGCGGAAGATACGCTCGACGATCTTCTCGCCGGTGACGCCCTGGCCACCGAGAATCTGTACCGCACGATCCACTACGCGCCAGATGGCTTCCGAGCTGAGGACTTTGGCCATGCTCGACTCGAGATTGCCGCGCTCGCCTTGATCCAGCACCCAGGCGCAATGCCAGACCGCCAGGCGGGTGGTGTGCAGGTCGAGCTCGTTGTCTGCCAGCATGAAACCGACACCCTGGTGCTCGCCCAGCGGGCGGCCGAAGGATTCACGGGTACGGGCATACTCGGTGGCGATATCATGAGCCCGGCGGGCGGAGCCCAGCCAGCGCATGCAGTGGGTCAGACGCGCTGGTGCCAGGCGTACCTGGGCATAGCGGAAACCCTTGCCCACTTCACCCAGCACGTTTTCTGCCGGCACCCGCAGGTTCTCGATGTCGACCACACCGTGGCCGCCGGTAAAGCAGCTGTCCAGCGAGTCCATCATGCGCTCGACCTTGAAGCCGGGCTGGTCGGTATCACTGAGGAACATGGTGGCGTTGCCGTCTTCGGTACGGGCCATGATGATGGCCACGCTGGCACCCGTAGCGCCAGTGATAAACCATTTGCGACCATTGATGAGGTAATCATCCCCGTCACGCACGGCGGTGGTCGCCAGCATCGAAGGGTCAGAACCGGCACCCGGGCTGGGCTCGGTCATGGCGAAACAGGAGCGGATGCGGCCATCGACCATGGGCTTGAGCCAGCGGTCCTTCTGCGCCTCGTTGGCAATAGCCTCCAGCATATGGATATTGCCTTCGTCGGGTGCGTGGATATTCAGCGCGATCGGGCCCAGCGGGGAATAGCCTGCCTCTTCGAAAACAATCGCCTTGGCGCAGTGGCTGAGTCCCAGGCCGCCCAGTTCCCGGGAGGCGTGGGGGGTCAGCAGACCGGCTTGGCGGGCCCGCTCAACCAGCTCGTTACGCAGCTCCTCGGACGGCCCGTGGGGAGTCTGGCGTGTATCAAATTCCAGTGGAATGACCTGCTCGGCGATAAACTCGCGGGTGCGCTGACGCAGCTCCAGCAGTTCCTGGTCAAGGCTGAAATCCATGTTGCTTCTCCTGTAAGCGCAGGCGTGTCAGTCACGCACCGCTTTGGGGTTGTTGATTGCCAGCTGCCGCTGATTGATCTGCAGCAGTTGCTGCAGGAGTCGGGGGTGCTGGTCGAACCGGCCGTTTCGGATGGAGCTGGCCAGCTCATTGCGCAGTTCTTGCAGGTCACCGCTGTCCGGTCGCTGCAGCAGGGCGGTCAACTGTTCGGCTTCCTCGGCGGCGCAGCTGCTGCCCTGTTGTTGATCACGGGCGGCGATGACCATGGCATTGGCTATCATCCGTGCCTGGTAGTGCAGGTCCCGGGGCAGGGCTGGCAGCAGCTCATCCAGCAACAGCTGGCGGGCGGTCATCAGCAGGTCGGGGGCGCTGGGGCGACTCATGGCGTAGCTCCGGTCAGTAGCAGAATTTCCTGTTCCAGTTCGGACAGCATGCGTCCGGTCAGGGCCAGCTCCAGGGAGTCCTCGCCGCCACTCAGATAACGCTCAGCCTGTTGCAGGGCGATGATGGCCCAGCGCAGGTGCGCCATGACCTGCCAGTAGGTCAGCGCTGCCCGATCCATCTGCAGTGGTGCGATGCTGTGGTAACCTTCGAAGAAGTCTTCCAGCTCACCTACGCCGCCAGCCTCCCGTTGCGGCCCGGCAAACCGCCAGCAGCGGGCAGTGAACCAGCCGATGTCCTCCCGCGGGTCACCCCAGCCGGCGAACTCCCAGTCGAGAATTCCGCTGAGTCTGCCATCGGCCACCATATAGTTGCCGGTGCGGTAGTCCCGATGCAGCAGTCGCGGCGGCAGGGGGGCGGGCCGGTTCCGTTCACACCAGCGCAGTCCCCACTCCAGTGCCGGAAAGCCCGCACTGAGGGTATCCAGGTAGCGGCGGTAGGTATCGATACATTCCTGCGCATGGTCAGTTGCCGGTGCAGGCAGGAATTCCAGCTGCGGATGCGGCGGTGTGATGCGATGCAGGCTGGCAAGGCTGACGCCAAGCTCTCGGCACAGGGCGGAACGTTGATCGTCGCTGACTGCATCGCGGGTCAGTGCAGGGCCGAAGGCAGTGCCATCCAACGCCTGCATGATGAAAAACTCCCGGCCCAGCACCGACAGGTCTGCGCACAGCACCAACGGCTCAGGTACCTTTGCCCCGGCCTCGAAGGCACAGCGCAGCACAGCAAATTCCTGGGCCCGGGTCATGCTCACCGCCACACTGGACGGCGCATCGGTACGCAGGACCCAGCGCTGCTCACCGGGACGGCTGCCGCCTTCCTGCTCGACCAGCAGCAACCAGTTTTCCTGGATGGCGCCGCCGGACAGGCGGCTGGCCTGCAGTACCCGGGTGTTCCGGGCTCCAAAATGCCCGTTGAGGAAGGCGGCAATGTCAGGCAGTGCCTGATCCACCGATGGCGGAGTCATGGCGGTGGCGGGTGAAAGGGTATTGGCATTCATGCTGTCTTATTCCTGTACTGCAGGGCCGGCTCAGCCCAGAACCCTGACCGGGTCGCTGCCATCCCAGCTGTCGGCAGCAGACTTCATATCGGCAAACACGGCCAGGTTTTCGGCCGGAAAATCAATCATTTCTACCATGAGACCGCCCAGGTCTACGTAAATGGCTTCGCCACCACCGGGCAGCCATATTTCCTGCATGACATCGGCATCGGCTTCGGCGCAGAGCGCGCGGGCCTGGGCCATGCTCTGCACCACGATACAGACGTGGTGCAGGCCCTCGCGGCCCTGTTGCAACCAGGTCTGGTAGATGGAGGGGGTGTCGTTGTGCTGGCGGACCAGCTCTATCTGCATATCACCCCAGTAGCTGATGGCAACCGAGAAATCCACATCTGCCGGCTGGCCACGGTAATGGCAGGCCTCTACCTGGATGTGGTTCATTTCAAAGAAGGGGCCGACCCCCATGGTCTCGGTCCAGTAGCGCAGGGTGGCGTCGTAATCC
>JAAYHO010000445.1 GCA_012735335.1 Gammaproteobacteria bacterium | reverse complement strand
GGTTCCGCCGCAGCATGCAGCAGCAGGGCGTGGTGCCAAGCTTCAAGGCGCTGTGGTCACCCTTCGGCAACTGGCTGTGTCTGGCGTTTGTCGGCTTTATTCTGGTGGTGCTGTCGCTGGACAGCGGTACGCGGATGTCGGTGTTTGCCCTGCCGGTGTGGGTGGCGGTGATTGGCCTGTGCTATCTGATCAGGCGGCGGGTGAGCTGAGGCAGAGACCTGGGAACGTCGAGCACCAGCTCGATGAGCGGAGCTGGTTGAGACACCGCGGACGAGCTGGTGCTCGTCCCTCCCAGAATGGGTTGTCGAGCGCCTGCTCGACGACAGGCCCAATCACTGTGCGGCTTCAGGCGTAGCGCAGGGGCGCTACACCCCAAGGAGCGCCCCGCCATGATTCAGGCGCCTTGGTATTCGGCGCCGTCGTCGGCCAGTTTCTGTACTACCAGACTGCCGACCAGATCCCCTTCGACGTTGACTGCGGTGCGGATGGTGTCGAGCAGGCGGTCGATCGGCAGCAGGATGGCGATGGCTTCAGCAGGCAGGCCGACGGCCTGCAGCACCATGATCATGGTCACCATCCCGGCGCTGGGTATGCCCGGTGCCCCGGCCGAAGCAATCATGGCGGTCATGAATACCACCAGTTGCTGCACCAAGGTCAGCTCCACGCCGATCAGGTTGGCCACAAACAGAGCAGCGGCAGCTTCATAGAGCGCCGTGCCATCCATATTGATAGTCGCCCCCAGCGGTACGACAAAACCGGCGATACGCCTCGGCACACCGAGATTCTGTTCGGCGCAGCGTAGCGAGATGGGAATGGTGGCCGAGCTGGAGCTGGTGGCAAATGCCGTGATAATCGCCTCACGTGAGCCACGCCAGAACCAAAGGGGAGACTTGCGGGTAACTGCATAGAGAATGCCCGGCAGCACCACCGCCCCATGGAACAGGGTGGTAGCGAAGATCAGTACGATAAAGCCCAGCATGCTGGTCAGCAGCGCCACATCCTGCTCAGCCACCAGGCGGATCAGCAGCGCCGCGATCCCCAGCGGTGCCAGCCACATGATCCAACTGATGATGCGCAGCAGCATGTCCATCAGCTCCTGCATCAGCTGCAGTATGGTGTGGTAGCGATTGCCCCCTGCCACCAGCGCGATACCGACGAAAATGGCGAACATCAGCACCGAGAGGATATCGCCGTTGGTGAAGGCCTCGAAGGGGTTCTTGAACAGGCCGCTGAGAAAGTGGTGAAAGAACTCCGGCATGGTCATCTGCCGGGCCTCGAAGTCCGCCATGGCATCGGCAAACAGGGTCAGGGACATCCCTGCGCCGGGCTTGAAGATATTGGTCACCACCAGCGCCAGCAGCATGGCCAGCGCCGAGGTCAGGGTGAAGAACAGCAGCGCGGTGATCCATACCCGGTGCACCTGATGATGCGCCTGCAGGCTGGCGACCCCGACCACAATGGAGGTGAACACCAGGGGGATCAGGATCATCTTCAGCAGACCGATGAACACCGCGCCGACCAGGGTGCTGGTATAGAGTACCCCGCCGCGCAGCCCGGCCTCTTCCGGGAGAAAACCCAGCAACCAGCCGATGAGTACGCCGATGGCGGCGGCGATGAAGATCAGGCGATTGAGACTGGGCACGGGTGTTCTCCTTGGTTACTTATGCGGAAGAATACCTTTCTAAGGCCGGGGCTGCATCCTGGGGTGGGTGTGCTGTCTCGGAGCGCTGCGGACGAGCTGGTGCTCGTCCCTCCCGGGAGTGAGCTCCAGCTCGATACAAAGTACCTGCTGTAAACCCCAAGTTGCCGGGATGGAACCCGGCACTCCATGGCCTGGGAACGTCGAGCACCAGCTCGATGGGCGAAGCTGACCGAAACACCGCGGACGAGCTGGTGCTCGTCCCTCCCGGGAGTAAGCTCCAGCTCGACACAGGGTGCCCGCTGTAAACCCAAGTTACCGGGATGGAACCCGGCACTCCATTACAGGGAGGAGATGCAGTCGGCCTGTTGCTCCAGCCACTGGATGACTTCCACGCGGATGCGCTTCTTGTCCAGTTTGCCGACGCTGGTTTTGGGGATTTCTTCGACTACGGCGATCTGGGTCGGTACGGCCCATTTGTTGATGCGGCCTTCGTCGACGAAGGGTTGCAGGTGGGCGGCCAGGGCGCTGGCGTCTACCTGCTGTCCCGGGGCAACCACCAGCAGGGCGAAGGGGCGTTCGTCCCAGCGCGGGTCGGGCACGCCGATCACCGCCACGTCGCGGACGGCCGGGTGCACGCTGATCATGCTTTCCAGATCCAGTGAGGACAGCCATTCGCCGCCGGTCTTGATCACGTCCTTGATGCGGTCACGGATCTCGATGCTGCCGGTATGGTCGATGGCCGCCACATCACCGGTGTGCATCCAGCCATGCTCCCACAGCTCGTCGCTCTTTTCCGGCTCCTTGAAGTAGCCCTGGGTCAGCCAGGGTGCGCGTAGCACCAGCTCACCCTGGGTGTGGCCATCGTGGGGCAGGAAGTTGCCCTGCTCGTCCATCAGCCGCGCCTCGACCAGCGGCACCGGGATACCGGCCTTGATCCTGTAGGTGATCTGCTCCTGTTCACCGGCCGCTTCGACTTCCAGGTTGATGTAACCGGCGGAGATCAGCGGGCAGGTTTCCGACATGCCGTAGGCAGCGGACAGGCGCATGCCGCGCTTGCCTGCAGTTTCGAACAGGCCACGGGGCAACGCGCTGCCGCCGATGATGACCTTCATGCCGCCGAAATCGTAGCCCTCGGCCGCCTTGGCGTTGAGCACCATCTGCAGGATGGTCGGCACACAGTGGGAGAAGGTCACCTGCTCGTCCTGGATCAGCTTGACCAGCAGCTCCGGCTCATAGCGCCCCGGATACACCTGCTTCACGCCGAGCATGGTCGCGGTATAGGGCATGCCCCAGGCGTGGACGTGGAACATCGGAGTAATCGGCATGTAGACGTCGCGGTTGCACATCATCCGCTCGGTGCCGACGCCGTTGAGCATGCCGGCCTGGGTCAGGGTGTGCAGCACCAGTTGGCGATGGGTGAAGTACACGCCCTTGGGATTGCCGGTGGTGCCGGTGGTGTAGAAGGTGGTGGCGACCGAGTTCTCGTCAAAGTCGGGGAAGTCGTAAGTCGGCTCGGCGGTGGCCAGCAGTTGCTCGTATTCGCCGACAAAGCCGCGCAACTCGGCGTTCTTGTCGTCACCATCGGTCAGCAGGATGGTGTTAGTGACCGTGGTCAGCTGCGGCTCGACCGCCTGATACAGGGGCAGGAACTCGCTGTTGACCAGCACCACGATGTCGTCAGCGTGGTTCATGGTGTAGATGATCTGCTCGGGCGAGAGGCGCACGTTCACCGTGTGCAGTACCGCCCCGATCATCGGCACGGCGAACATGCATTCCAGATAGCGGTGACTGTCCCAGTCCAGTACCGCCACGGTATCCCCGGCCTTGACCCCGGCGCTGGTCAGAGCATTGGCCAGCCGGCGGATACGCTCATTGAAGGTGGCGTAGCTGTAACGGCTGATATCCCGATAGACGATTTCCTGGGAGGCTTCATAGCGCACTCCGGAAAGCAGCAGATTCTTGATCAGCAACGGGGTGGAATGGGCCTGCTCGGCGGGCGGTAAAATCCTTGTATTCAACATGTAGTGACCTTCTTGTTCAGCTTGTCCGGGGTCAGATCCTGCGCCCTGTCGGCGCTTTGCCTCACTATAGCGAGGCAACAGCGCAGCAACCATGGCAGTTGTGTGACCCGATCATACAAAGCTTTGCGGTCGACAATAAGGGGTATTTGCGCGTATAAAGTCGATTGATGACCACAAATAAACAATCAGTCATAACTTTCAGGAGTCAGCATGTCCGAGAACATCGTTATTGTCAGTGGTGTCCGCACCCCCATGGGTGGTTTTCAGGGGAGTCTGTCGAGTCTGTCAGCGGTGGATCTGGGCGCATTGGTGATCCGCGAAGCGGTAGCCCGTGCGGGTATTGACGGCACCGATGTGCAGGAAGTGATCATGGGCTGCGTACTGCCCGCCGGTCTGCGCCAGGGCCCGGCCCGCCAGGCCGCATTGAATGCCGGCCTGCCCTCTTCCACCGGCTGCACCACCATCAACAAGCTGTGCGGCTCGGGCATGAAGGCGCTGATGCAGGTCCACGATGCGCTCAAGGCTGGCTCCAATCAGGTCATGGTCGCCGGGGGCATGGAGAGCATGTCCAACGCGCCCTATATCATCGAGAAAGCCCGGGGCGGTCTGCGCATGGGTCACGGCGAGATCAAGGACCACATGTTCCTTGACGGTCTGGAAGACGCCCGCAGCGGTCGCCTGATGGGCTCCTTCGCCCAGGACACCGCAACCGAATACGGCCTGACCCGCGAACAGATGGACGCCTACGCCATCGAATCCCTGACCCGGGCAAAGAACGCCATCGACAGCGGCGTGCTGGACAGTGAGATCATTCCGGTGACGGTCAAGACCCGCAAGGGCGAGGTAGTGATCAAGGACGATGAACAGCCGCACAACGCCAACGTCGAGAAGATCCCGACCCTGCGTCCGGCCTTCAGCAAGGACGGCACCATCACCGCCGCCAACGCCAGCTCCATCTCCGACGGTGCCAGCGCGCTGGTACTGATGACCGAATCCGAAGCCACCCGCCGTGGCCTCAAGCCGCTGGCCCGGGTGGTCGGCCACGCTACCCAGAGTCAGGACCCAAGCGAGTTCACCATCGCCCCGGTCGGCGCCATGACCAACCTGTTCAACAAGACCGGCTGGAGCAAGGATGACGTTGACCTGTTCGAGATCAACGAAGCCTTCGCCATGGTCACCATGCTGGCCATGCAGGAGCACGATCTGGACCACAGCAAGGTGAATATCTACGGCGGCGCCTGCGCCCAGGGCCACCCGGTAGGCTCCACCGGCTCGCGGCTGATCGTCACCCTGATCAACGCCCTGCAGCAAACCGGCGGCAAACGCGGCGTGGCCTCGCTGTGCATTGGCGGCGGTGAAGCCACTGCGGTAGCCATCGAACTGGTATAAACCAGCCCTGAACTGGAGCGGTCGTTACTTTCGACCCTCCAGTTCTTTGTCTTACTGCCGATACACTGCTCTACTGACCATAAGGTAGAGGCGCCCCTGGTACACCGGCTCCGCCCAGGCCAGAGGCATCTTCCTCACCGAGCCCTATCAGGACACCACCGGCGTACTGGTCATCACCATGTCTGCGCCGGTCACCCGCTACGGGCAACTGGCCGCCGCCACCGAAGAGCAGACCACGGTGGTCGAAGCGCTGAACATGGACATTCACCAGATCAACGTGCTCAACCAGCAAGGCGTCGCCAACCTCAACGAAACCCTGCAGGACTGCGACGCCCTGT
>JAAYHO010000063.1 GCA_012735335.1 Gammaproteobacteria bacterium | reverse complement strand
TTGGAAAAGTACACATAGAGCGCGATCAGGATGACTGCGCTGCAGGCCACCAGCAGACCGACGAACAGGCCCACGCTCATGGTCCAGTTGGGGCCCAGTGGCTGGGCAAAGACCTCGGGCATATAGGCCATGGTGAGGATGAAACCGGCATAGATGACGACCGTACAGCCAAAGAAGATCATGCTGGCTCGTGTTCGTCCCTTGACCAGGGCGGTGTACTTGGGGTGCTGGAGCACTTGTTCCACTACATCTTTTTGCATTGTTATTCTCCGGGGTGGTTGTGCTGGTGCGCTGGAAGGGCGCCATGGGTAAGGGGGTACTGCTTCTCCTGCTCGTGGGTGGTGGATACGGGAAAGATCGGGTTGGCGGTCTGGCGCTGGTACTGCCGGTTGGCTGAACGGAAGTGCGCGCTGGCCAGGACGAAGCACAGGCCCAGCAGCCCCAGACCCAGTCCGCTGATCAGATAACCACCACTGTTGCTGCGAAACAGCTGCAGGAGCCATTCCGGTCTGAGAAATACCAGACCGAGAAATACCGGATAGATGACGCCCAGGCTGAGCAGAAACAGCGACGACAGCAGGCTTCGCGGGGGAGCGTCAGGGCTGACAGGCGCAGTGGGGCTGCGACCGATTTCAGGGATATTGTGCATTTTCTTGTTGTTCTCGCCGATGAGAGGCTGTTGGGTGAACTCTAAAACAGTGTCCAAATGAGAACAGCCGACCTTAGTCGTAGGCCGGAGAAAAAGATGTAACAGGGGAAAGCCTTGTAAGACATTGGCTATTGGTGCTGTGCGAGAAAGCTGTCACGCACTGTGAGATGAGTAGGATAATTGTCAGAAGAGAAATAGTATATTCCTGATATTAAAAGAGTTATTTTGTTTTAACCTGAATGGGTGAGACACTTTTATATGTTGGGTCGGGACTTTTTCTGTATATGATGTGTCCATGCGCAACGGACTGCGCTGCTCGACAGGGAGTTGAGCCAGGGATCATCAGGATGGTGACGGTAAGGGACACCGGCTCAAGGAAGGCAAGTAGGGATAGCGCAAAATCGCAGGCGGGGGCAACCCCGCCTTTTTTGTGTCTGCGATTTGCCATCAGCCGTCCCCTGAAAAGCAAAACGCCCGGTGCGAGACCGGGCGTTTGCGTTTGAAGCGTCGCTGAGGGCTGAATCAGCGCTCCAGGTGTTCCAGCTTGTCCGGTACGCCGTCCCACTCTTCTGCATCGGGCAGGGCGTCCTTCTTCTCGGTGATGTTCGGCCAGACATCTGCCAGCTCGGCGTTCAGCTCGGTGAAGTGCTGCTGATCGGCGGGCACTTCGTCCTCGGCGAAAATCGCATTGGCCGGGCACTCGGGCTCACACAGGGCGCAGTCGATGCACTCGTCCGGGTGGATCACCAGAAAGTTCGGACCTTCGTAGAAACAGTCGACAGGACATACCTCAACGCAATCGGTGTACTTGCACTTGATGCAGTTGTCGGTAACAACGAAGGTCATGGCAGGTTTCTCCAGAAAAGGGCAGTCACAAAGTTGGCGCGTATTCTACCAGCAAATTTTCAGATGGTGCAGTCGCTGCGGCACTTTTGCACAGGATCGGATGAATTCCATTCAATATCGATGATAATGAATATCATTTGATGTATTTTCAGCCCCAACTGTCTTTCCATTGATACAGCAAATCCAGCGCCTGGCGCGGACTCAGGTCATCCGGTTTGAGCTGTTGCAAAGCCAGCGCAGCGGGATGCGGCGCCGAGGCAAACAGGTCGTTCTGGACCGGCTGGGCCGCAGGTGTCTGGCTGGCCTGATCCAGACTCTGCTGCTCCAGTGTAGTCAGGTGGTGACGAGCCCGCTCGATAACCGGACGGGGGACGCCGGCCAACTGCGCAACCTGCAGGCCATAGCTCTGGCTGGCCGGGCCGGGTAGCACGGTATGCAGGAACACGATGCGCTCATTGTGTTCGGTGGCATTCAGGTGCACGTTGGCCACCCCGGCAATATTGTCGGCCAGTGAGGTCAGTTCGAAATAGTGGGTGGCGAATAACGTGAAGGCGCGCAGCTGAGCCAGGTACTCCGCCGCTGCCCAGGCCAGTGACAGCCCGTCAAAGGTGCTGGTGCCGCGGCCGACCTCGTCCATCAGCACCAGACTGGCATCACTGGCGTTGTGCAGGATATTGGCGGTCTCGCTCATCTCGACCATGAAGGTCGAGCGCCCGCCGGCCAGGTCATCGCTGGAGCCGATGCGGGTGAAGATGCGATCCACCGGCGTTAGTACCAGCCGGGCTGCGGGCACATGGGCACCGATATGCGCCAGCAGCACGATCAGCGCGGTCTGGCGCATGTAGGTGGATTTACCACCCATGTTCGGACCGGTGATGACCAGCATGCGGGTATCCGGACTCAGGTTCAGATCGTTGGCCACAAAGGGGCCGTCCAGCACCTTTTCCACCACCGGGTGGCGACCCTGCTCGATACACAGCTGACCGCTGCCCTCGACAAATTCGGGGCGGCAGTAGTCCAGGCTGACCGCGCGCTCGGCCAGGCAGGCCAGTACATCCAGCTGGGCCACCGCCGCAGCGCTGTCCTGCAGCGGCGCCAGATCCTCATTCAGACGGTCCAGCAGTTCCTCGTACAGCTGTTTTTCCCGGGCCAGCGCCCGGCTGCGGGCGGACAGCGCCTTGTCCTCGAACTCCTTGAGTTCGGGAGTGATGAAGCGTTCGGCGCCCTTGAGAGTCTGGCGGCGGATATAGTCAGCCGGCGCCTGCCCCGACTGCCCTCGGGACAGCTCGATGAAGTAGCCATGCACCCGGTTGTAGCCTACCTTGAGGGTGGACAGGCCGGTACGCTCGCGCTCGCGGGTTTCCAGGTCGATCAGGTACTGCCCGGCGTTCTCGCTGATGTTCTGCAGTTCATCCAGCTCGCTGTCGTAGCCTTCCTTTATCACCCCGCCATCGCGGATCACCGCTGGCGGATTGTCGATGATGGCCCGCTGCAGCAGCTCGGCCAGCTCGGGGTAGGTAGCTACCTGCTCGGCCAGATGGCGGACGTGGGCGGTAGCGATGGGCTCCAGCGTGGCCTGCAGTTCCGGCAGCGTGGCCAGGGCATCGCGCAGCCGCGCCAGGTCCCGGGGGCGGGCCGAGCGCAGGGCGACCCGGGCGAGGATGCGCTCGATATCGCCAATTCCCTTGAGGACTGGCTGGATGGCTTCGTAGTGATAGTCCTCGATCAGCCCGGCAATGCTGTCCTGACGTGCCTGCAGGGTGTGCATGTGGCGCAGCGGGCGGTTCAGCCAGCGGGCCAGCAGGCGGCTGCCCATGGCCGTGGCGCTATGGTCGAGCACATCGAGCAGAGTATTGTCGCGTCCGCCGGACAGGTTGCAGTCGATTTCCAGGTTGCGGCGGCTGGCGCTGTCGATCACCACGCTGTCTTCAAAACGCTCCTGGATGATGCTGCGCAGGTGCGGCAGGGCGGTGCGCTGGGTTTCCTTGGCATAGCCCAGCAGCGCTCCGGCCGCGCCCAGGCCCAGGGTCAGGTCGGCGCAGCCGAAGCCGACCAGATCCTTGGTGCCTAACTGCTGAGTCAGCGCCTTGTGCGCGCTGTCCTGGTCAAACTCCCAGGGCGCTCGGCGGCGTACCGAGCGGCGCCGCTCGATGGGTGTGTTGCTTTCCCAGTCGCCGGGGATCAGCAGTTCGGCGGGAGCCAGCCGTTCCAGCTCACCGAGCAGGGTTTCCCAGCCGGACAGCTCCATAGCGGTAAAGCGCCCGCTGTTGATGTCCAGTGTGGCCAGTCCGAAGCGGCGTTCGTTACCGACCAGGGCTGCCAGCAGGTTGTCCCGGCGCTCGTCCAGCAGCGCCTCATCGCTCACCGTGCCGGGGGTGAGGATACGCACTACCTGGCGCTCCACCGGCCCCTTGCTGGTGGCCGGGTCGCCCACCTGCTCGCAGATCACCACCGACTCGCCGAGTTTTACCAGGCGCGCCAGGTAGCCTTCGGCGGCGTGGAAGGGAATGCCGGCCATGGGGATCGGCTGGCCGCCGGAATTGCCCCGGGAGGTCAGGGTGATATCCAGCAGACGCGCAGCTTTCTTGGCATCCTCATAGAAGAGTTCATAGAAATCGCCCATCCGATAGAACAGCAGCTCTTCGGGATGATGCTGCTTGATGCCGAAGTATTGGGTCATCATTGGGGTGTGGGTGACAGATTTCTCAACGCGGCTCATGAAATTCCCTGAAGCTTGTGTCTGAATGGCACTGGAAGCGGCATAGTCTAGGCTACAACGATGCCGCTGCAAAACTCGTGGGTGACTTCGATTGGACCGGCATCCGGTGCACGCTACTGAAGGAGATGAAGATGTCGCAATATGATCCCCTGATCGACTCCGCCGCTGCCCGGCTGGGCAATGCGCTGCGCCAGCTGGGTTGGCGGGTAACCACCGCCGAGTCCTGTACCGGCGGCGGGATCGCCGAGGCCATCACCCGTATCAGCGGCAGTTCCGCCTGGTTTGATTGCGCCTTTGTCACCTACGCCAACCACAGCAAGAGCCGCTGGGTGGGGGTGTCCGAGCAGGATCTGCAGGAATATGGCGCAGTCAGCGAACCGGTGGTCAGGGCCATGGCCAGCGGCGCGCTGCTGGCGGCGGAGGCGGATCTGGCGGTGGCCGTCAGCGGTATTGCCGGACCGGAGGGTGGCACTGCGGAAAAACCGGTGGGCACCGTCTGGTTTGCCTGGGCGGTGCGCGACCGGGAGGTACAGACCCAATGTCGGCGCATCCACGGCAGCCGCCGGGACGTACGTGCCCAGACCGTGCTGTACAGTCTGCAGGGGCTGATTGCCGAAGTGGAGAAGTGCAGTGTGAACCGCTCCGCATGATGGGCATGAAGTCGCGACAAAAGGGGTAGGCGTGTACTGATAACTGTGGAATAATACTGACCATATATACAGTGTTTACACAGTACACCACTTTTAACTCCAGGGCGCTCGCGCACCCATAACCGAGAGGATGCACAATGGACGACAACAAGAAGAAGGCGCTGTCGGCGGCTTTGAGTCAGATTGAACGTCAATTTGGCAAGGGCGCGGTGATGCGCATGGGGGATCATGAGCGTCAGGCGATTCCGTCGATTTCCACCGGCTCGCTGGGGCTGGATATCGCGCTGGGGCTGGGCGGTCTGCCCAAGGGCCGGATTGTCGAGATCTACGGTCCCGAGTCCTCAGGTAAAACCACCCTGACCCTGTCAGTGATCGCTGAGGCGCAGAAGAAGGGTGCGACCTGCGCCTTTGTTGACGCCGAGCATGCGCTGGACCCGGAATACGCCGCCAAGCTGGGCGTGAATGTGGATGATCTGCTGGTATCCCAGCCGGATACCGGTGAACAGGCGCTGGAAATCACCGACATGCTGGTGCGCTCCAATGCCGTGGATGTGATCATTGTCGACTCGGTAGCGGCGCTGGTGCCCAAGGCCGAGATCGAAGGCGAAATGGGTGATCACCACGTCGGTGTGCAGGCTCGCCTGATGTCCCAGGCGCTGCGCAAGATCACCGGTAACATCAAGAACGCCAACTGCCTGGTGATCTTCATCAACCAGATCCGCATGAAGATCGGCGTCATGTTCGGGAACCCGGAAACCACTACCGGTGGTAACGCGCTGAAGTTCTATTCCTCGGTGCGTCTGGATATCCGCCGTACCGGCGCGGTGAAGGAAGGCGACGAAGTAGTGGGCAGCGAAACCCGGGTCAAGGTGGTCAAGAACAAGGTGGCGCCGCCTTTCCGTCAGGCCGAGTTCCAGATCCTGTACGGCACCGGCATCTATCGCAATGCCGAGATCATCGACCTGGGTGTGCAGATCGGTGAGATCGAGAAGTCCGGTGCCTGGTACAGCTACAAGGGCAACAAGATCGGCCAGGGTAAGGCCAATGCGGCCAGGTTCCTGGCGGAGAACCCGGAGATTGCCGCCGAGATCGAGCAGGCCGTCCGTGATGAGTTGCTGCCTAAACCCAGCAGCAAGGCAGCGCTGGAAGAAAGCGCCGATATCGAAGGCTGATCGAGGCCACCTTGTTCAAGCCCGCCTCCGTTCTGGATACGCCGGCAGCTATCCGACGCAGTGCATTGGATCTGTTGGCGCGCCGGGAGCACAGCTACGCCGAGATGTTGCGCAAGCTGCGTCAGCGGGGGGCGGCCACGGACATGGCCGAGATCGAGCTGGATCGTCTGCAGCAGGAAGGGTTGCTCAGCGACGAGCGCTTCTGTGAAGCCTATATCCATGCCCGCAGCCAACGCGGCTATGGCCCCCAGCGCCTGCGCGAAGAGCTGCGGCAGCGCGGGGTGGCAGAGTCGCTGGTGGATACTCAGCTGCGCAGTGCCGAGTGGGACTGGGGTGCTCTGGCGCAGAAGGTGTTTGCCAAACGCTTCCCCGAAGGCCCGGCCGAGGATCTGAAGGAGCGCAGCAAGCAGCAGCGCTTCATGCAGTACCGGGGCTTTGGCGGTTACTTTCAGCACTGAACCCCACTGCGGCACTGCGGCACGTGCCAGCCAGGGGCGTCAGCAGGAATCTCGGCGCCTTCGCTACTGCTCCAGGTTTTCCGGCTTGTTCACTTCATCCAGCAGGGCCCGCAGTCGTCCCTGTGCCCTGGCATTGAGGGCAAAGCACAGCCGGGTCAGGTGTTGCAGCTCGGGATCGTCCGCTGCTGCCACCGGATCGACCTGCTGGGTAAAGCCGCCAGCGGAGCAGATATCGGCAAAAGCCTCGTTGATATATTCCAGTGCCCGGGCGCTCAGGGGCCGGTTCAGGCGGATCTGGTAGTGATCCTGATACCAGCGTGATGAATGGTAGTTGTGGTAGAAGCCCTTGATCAGCTGCATGGCCTGCTCGGGGGAGTCTGCCAGCTGCAGCAGGTTCAGGTCGCTGGCCAGAATATAGCCTTCGCCCAGCAACTGCTGCTGAAAGAATTCCAGCAGCGCTGACCAGTAGCACCCACCCGGCTCGTCCAGCAGTATCACCGGTACTATGGGGCTCTTGCCGGTCTGGATCAGGGTCAGGATCTCCAGCGTTTCATCCAGGGTGCCGAAGCCGCCGGGACAGAGGATCAGGGCGTCAGCTTCCTTGACCAGAAACAGTTTGCGCAGAAAGAAGAAGCGAAATGGCAGGTCATGCTGGGTGCCGGCTACCACGCGGTTGGGTTTCTGTTCGAAGGGCAGGGTGATATTGAAGCTCAGGCTGTTATCCAGCCCGGCGCCGCTATGCACCGCCTCCATGATGCCGCCACCACCGCCGGTAATGGCCATGTAATCGTTGTCCGCCAACAGGTTGCCCACCTGTTGCGCGAGCCGGTACAGGGCGCAGTCCAGAGGGGTGCGTGCCGAGCCGAAGACGGTGACCTTGCGCCTGCGCTTGAACTGTTCGAGACGGGCAAAGGCGGCTTCCAGCTCCTTGATGGTCTGGCGCATGATCTTGGCGTCCCAGCGGTTGCGGTCGGCCTGGGCCATGCGCAGGATGCTCAGCAGCATGTCCCGGTACAGCTCCTGGTTGCCACTGCCACCGTGGGCCAGCGCCAGTAATTCATCGACTTTCTGTTGCAAGCCGCTGCTGCCTGGCTGCCAGTGGCGAGCCAGGTAATCCGCAGCGGGGTTCTCCTCGGTCATGCCTGCTCCTTGGTACCGGTCCCTACATGGACAGGCAGTGATCGGCGACGAAACTCTGGGTCAGGATCGGCTGATGGGTATCGGTCAGTACGAAGTGATAGGTCAGGGTTGCACCCATATCCAGCAGGCGGCGGAAGCGCTGGTCGGCGCACACACTGCTCTGTAACTGACTGCGCACCACCAGCGGGTCACTCTGCATGCGCACGGCATATTGGCCGTCGACGCTGAGGTGATTGATCAGCTCCTTGCCTTCGGCGCTGAAGCCTTCGTCAACAATGAACTCATTCAGTTTGCGCGGGGTGTCCTTGCTGCTCTGTGCAGCCACGTTGCGCAGGGTCTCTTCCAGGCGGGTATCGCGCAGGGATACGGCCTGGGCGGGCAGGGTGACAAGCAGGACAAGCAGTACAATCAGATAACGCATAAAGTCTCCACCAAGCGGTATACATCCATCCGGATTACATGTGTGACCATGGCGGCCTGATCTGGTTCTGATATGGACCAGGGATTTTTTCGGAAGGGCTATCCTGCCGCCTGGCTGTTACACATGGACTCGGCTGGCATCGGCGTATCATAGCGTGACGCCATCAGACCTTCCACCAATAGACCGGTACGAATTGACTGATGCAGCGGCTGGTGTCAGGCTTGTCGCACAAGAACATTGGCTCATGAAGATACACTCAGTTAATCGGCGGGCAGGAAGCAAGGCATGGGGACGACCTACGAAATTCTGATCGCGGACGATCACCCACTATTCCGTAGCGCGTTGTTTCAGGCACTGAATGCCGGGCTGACGGCGGAAATCCGTCTGACCGAGGCCGGCTCCATTGCCGAGCTGCAGTCCCTGCTTGAACAACGCCAGGCCTGGGATCTGGTTCTGCTCGACCTGAACATGCCCGGCGCCCATGGTTTTTCCGGGCTGGTGCTGCTGCGCAGCCAGTTCCCGCATGTTCCGGTGATTGTCATTTCCGCTCAGGAAGAGGCTGCCGTGGTGCAGCGCGCCCGGGACTTCGGCGCCAGCGGTTTCATTCCCAAATCATCCGCTCTCGAGGACATCCAGCGCTCCGTGCAGGAGGTGCTGGATGGCGATACCTGCTGGCCGGAACAGGCCAATGAGGCGGTATCGCCCATGAGCAGCGAGCAGACCACCATCAGCGCCCAACTGGCCAGTCTGACTCCCCAGCAGTTCCGTGTGCTGAGCATGGTCTGTGATGGTTTGCTGAACAAGCAGATCGCCTATGAACTGGAGGTGTCCGAGGCTACAGTCAAGGCTCACGTCACGGCGATTTTCCGCAAGCTGGATGTGCGTACCCGGACCCAGGCGGCGCTGGCCCTGCAGCATATGGAGCTGTCCCGCTCGTCCTGATCAGGGGTAAATGGCGTCTTTTCTAGCGCTGCGCTTCGACTTAGGTATGAGGCTCTGCTGCTGGGCAAAGGCGGTGCCGCCTGCCAGACTATGCCACCTTGATACGAGGTGATATCCACCCATGATGCTCTCCGGTGGACTGGTTGCGTCCACGTTCCTCATCTATATGGCCTGTCTGTTTGCCATCGCCTTCTGGGGCGACCGGCAGACCGGTGAGTTTGGCCCGCGCCTGCGTGTGTGGGTCTACAGCCTGTCGATTGCCGTCTGGTGTACCAGCTGGACCTTCTTTGGCGCAGTCGGCATGGCTGCCGGGCAGATGTGGGACTTTCTGCCGATCTATCTGGGGCCGACCATCCTGTTCATCTTCGGCTGGCGGCTGATTGCCCGCATGCTGGCCATCAGCAAGCAGGAAAACATCACCTCCATCGCCGACTTCATCGCCTCGCGCTACGGCAAGTCCCAGAGCCTGGGGGTGATTGTTGCGGCGCTGTGTCTGGTCAGCGTGCTGCCCTATATCGCCCTGCAGCTCAAGAGTATCGTGCTCGGCTTCAATCTGCTGACCGGTACCGGAGTCTCCCTGACCGGCGGTGATGCGGGCAGCTCCGAGGAGACGGCGCTGATCGTCACCCTGCTGCTGGCGTTGTTCACCATCCTGTTCGGTACCCGCAGCCTGGACGCCACCGAGCACCACCGGGGCATGATGCTGGCGATTGCCTTCGAGTCGCTGGTCAAGCTGCTGGCCTTTATCGCTGTTGGAGTATTTGTCACCTTCATGCTGTTCGGCGGGGTGGGCGAGCTGGTCGAGCGCGCCGCCAACAGCCCCGAACTGCAGGATTACTGGCAGCGCGACACCCTGAGGATGAACCTGCTGTTCCAGACGCTGATCGCCATTCTGGCGTTTCTCTGCCTGCCCCGGCAGTTCCAGGTGGCGGTGGTGGAGAATATCCAGTCCGGGGATCTGCGCGTGGCCCGCTGGGTGTTTCCCGGGTATCTGCTGCTGGCCGGGATCTTCGTGTTGCCGATCAG
>JAAYHO010000062.1 GCA_012735335.1 Gammaproteobacteria bacterium | reverse complement strand
CGCTGGCGGCGCTGGGCATCCACCAGCACCCGGCCCAGCTGTTCCAGCAGCAGGCTGCGGTTAGGCAGCCCGGTAAGCTGATCATGGCGGGACAGGTGCAGCAGGTTGGCCTCGGCTTCGCGTCGCCCGCTGCGGTTGCGCTCGATGGCATCGAGCAGCTGGTTGATGCGGTTGATCAGCAGGCCCAGTTCGTTTTTTTCCTGGCCGGGCAGCATGGGCACCATCATCTTGCCTGGCTGTTCCGGGTTGATGAAGCCGATATGCTCGATGATCCGTCCCAGCGGACGGGTCAGCAGTATGTGGTACAGCAGATACACCGCCCCGGCCATGACCATCGCCCGCAGCAGACCGGTGAACAGGATGATCATGGCATTGCGCAGAAAGCGCCCGCCGTAGGGAGCAGTATCCAGCGACAACTGCAGGTCGCCGTAATAGTTGTTATACGGAGGGCGGCCATACAGCGGAATATTGAAGCTCTGCTGGGCACCGAACAGGGGGTCGGTCAGGTGTCGGGAGTAAACGGAGAGGCTGGGGCGCTCGCGGCTGGCCAGCGGTTCTTCCTCGGGATGACCAATGACCGCACGCTGGACTGCGGGGTTGGCAAACAGACCTTCAATGACCTGAGTGGCCATATCCCGGTCGAGGCTGAAGATGGCCTGGCTGGCGGGATCGTGGAACATGGCCAGAATTTCGCTGGCGTCCCGGACAATGGATTCACGGACAGTGCGCAGGTCGACCAGAATCTGCGCCAGACTCAACAGCATCCCTGCCAACAATGCCCACAGCAACACCAACCGCAACAACTTGACTGAAAGACTGTGCCGGGTATCAACTTTCACTTCGGACTGTCCTTTTCTCCGTTTTATCTATGCATCATGCATTCGCAACAGATGCTACGCAACTGCCCGGCAATACTCCATTGATCGAAGGCAAGAAAGGTCCGTAAATAAAGACACCCCGCCGAGGCGGGGTGTCTTGAACTGCTGGAGACTGGATCAGGCAGCGAAGTTTTTCGCTACGAAGTCCCAGTTAACCAGGTTCCAGAACGCCTCGACGTACTTCGGACGGGCGTTGCGGTAGTCGATGTAGTAGGCGTGTTCCCATACGTCACAGGTCAGCAGCGGAGTGTCGCCGGAGGTGATCGGGTTGCCTGCGCCGATGGTGCTGGCCAGGGCCAGGGAACCGTCAGCTTTCTTCACCAGCCAGCCCCAGCCGGAACCGAAGGTGCCGATGGAAACCTTGCTGAACTCTTCCTTGAAGGCATCGAAGGAACCGAAAGCCTTGTTGATGGCCTCAGCCAGCTCGCCGGTGGGCGCGCCGCCGCCGTTGGGGCTCAGGCAGTTCCAGTAGAAGGTGTGGTTCCAGACCTGGGCAGCGTTGTTGAACAGGCCGCCGCTGGAGGTCTTGATGATGTCTTCCAGACTCTTGCCTTCGTACTCGGTGCCAGCAATCAGGTTGTTCAGGTTGACCACGTAGGTGTTGTGGTGCTTGCCGTGGTGGTAGTCCAGGGTCTCGGCGGAGATGTGCGGCTGCAGGGCGTCCTGAGCGTAAGGAAGCGCGGGTAGTTCGAAAGGCATGGTCTCTCTCTCCATCTTCAGGTTTATGGGGCCTTTGCGACAGGCAGGGCGGATAATCTGCGTGGCGAAGCCATGGTACCGGCGCAGCCCCTGTTTTAGCTGAACGAGCATAGCATTTTACCGCCGACCTAGCCATGTTCAGGGGCGGCGTTGAGCCCTTGCTTCAGGCAAATACCGGGGAAACCAGCGTCCAGGCGACCTTCAGCATCATGACCGCGACCAGCAGGTCGATGATCCGCCAGGTGATGGGTCGTTGCAGCATGGGCGCCAGCCGGGCGGCACCCAGCGCCAGGCTGAAGAACCAGAGGATGGAGGCGCTGGCTGCGCCCGCCACGAACCACACCGGCCAGCTCTGCTGGGCGCCTATCGAGCCGATCAGCACCATGGTGTCCAGGTACACATGGGGGTTGAGCAGGGTGATGGCCAGGGTGGTCAGCAATACCGCCCGGCGCGCGCGCAGGGGGCGTTCGGCGGCTCCGGCCACCAGACTCTGGTCGGCAAAGGCGCGGCGCAGGGCCAGCAGCGAATAGCCAACAAGAAACAGCACGCCGCCCCAGCGGGTGACTTCCATGGCCAGCGGGTACTGCTGCAGCAGTGCCGCCAGACCGAAGACCCCGGCGGTGATCAGGATGGCGTCGCAGGTCATGCACACCAGCGCCACGCTGACGTGGTGTTCGCGGCGCAGGCTCTGGGCCAGCACGAAGGCGTTCTGCGCGCCGATGGCCATGATCAGGCCGAGGGCTACCAGCAGGCCGTTCAGATAACTGGAGTAGTAGTTCAAGGAGAGGCTTCCACAGGACAGAGGGCTGGCAGTCTGGCCGATCCGTCTGTATAAGAGAAACAGATATTGCTAATAGGGCATGAAATTTTCTGATGATGGATTACAAGTTGCTCCAGGCTCTGGCCTGTGTCGTGGAGCAGGGCGGCTTTGAGCGGGCGGCGCGGCTGATGGGGCTGTCCCAGTCGGCGGTGTCCCAGCGCATCAAGCTGCTGGAGGCCCGGGTTGGTGCGCCGGTGTTGCGGCGGGTCTCGCCGCCGG
>JAAYHO010000444.1 GCA_012735335.1 Gammaproteobacteria bacterium | reverse complement strand
TCTGTGTGCGCCTGTACAGCGAGGACGACTTCAACAACCGTCCGGCCTTTACCGACCCGGAAATACGCCGTACCAACCTGGCGGCGGTGATCCTGCAGATGCTGCACCTGCGCTTGGGGCGGATCGAGGACTTCCCCTTTATCGAACCGCCGGAGGGGCGGGCGATCAGCGATGGCTTCAATCTGCTGCAGGAGCTGAGTGCAGTCGAGAAGGACGGCCAGATCACCGAGATCGGGCGGCAACTGGCGCGGCTGCCGGTGGACCCGCGTATCGGTCGGATGCTGGCCGAAGCGGCCAGCCTCGGCAGTCTGGACGAGGTGCTGATCATCGCCAGCGCCCTGGCAGTGCAGGATCCTCGGGAGCGACCGCTGGAGCGTCAGCAGGCGGCGGACCAGGCGCATGCCCAATGGCGTGATGAACAGTCGGACTTTGCCGCCTTCATCAACCTGTGGCGGGGCTTCGAGGAGCAGCGCCAGCAGCTGAGCCAGAACCAGCTGCGCAGTTGGTGCCGACGGCACTTTCTCAATTACCTGCGCCTGCGTGAATGGCGCGAGACCCACCGTCAGCTGCTGTTGACTTGCCGCGACCTGGGCTTGACGCTGAACCGAGAGCCCGCCGGGTATGACCCGGTGCACCGGGCATTGCTGGCCGGTCTGCTCAGCCATCTGGGCAACAAGACCGAGGATGGGGATTATATGGGCGCCCGCCAGCGGCGCTTTCTGCTGCATCCGTCATCGGCCCTGGCGAAAAAGCGTCCGGCCTGGGTCATGGTCGCTGAACTGACGGAAACCACCCGGCTGTATGGTCGCCTGGCGGCGCGTATCGATCCGCTGTGGGTCGAACCGCTGGCTGCGCACCTGAGCAAGACCAGCCACAGTGAGCCCCATTGGGAAAAACGCCGGGGGCAGGTGGTGGCTTTCGAGCAGGTAACCCTGTTCGGTCTGATCATAGTGCCCCGGCGCAAGGTGCATTTCGGTCCCATCGACCCGGTGGTGTCCCGGCAACTCTTTATCCGCCAGGCGCTGGTAGCCGGGGAGTGGCACGGCCGCGCGGCCTTCAACCGGGCCAATCAGACGCTGCTTGAAGAGCTGGATCAGCTGGAAGCCAAGGCTCGCAGGCGGGACATCCTGGTGGATGAGGAGACCCTGTACCGCTACTTCGACCAGCGTATCCCCGAGAATATCTACCAATTGGCCAGCTTCGAGCGCTGGCTCAAGCGCAGCAGCCAGCAGCAGCCACAGCTGCTGCACATGACCCGCGACGACCTGCTGCAGCGCGAGGCCGATGAGGTCAGCGCTCAGCAGTACCCGGATACCCTGCGCTGGGAGCGGGTAGCGCTGCCGCTGAGCTATCACTTCGAGCCGCGACATCCGGCTGACGGGGTGACCCTGAGTGTGCCGCTGGCGCTGCTGCGCCAGTTGCCGGAGCAGCGGCTGGAATGGCTGGTGCCGGGGCTGCTGTATGACAAGTGTGTGGCGTTGGTGCGCGGGCTGCCCAAGGCATTGCGCAAGAACTTTGTGCCGGTACCGGACTTTGTCCGCGCAGCGCTGGAGCGCATGCCCTTTGCGCAGGGGCGGTTGACCCAGGCCCTGGGCCGGGAGCTGACCCGCATGACCGGAGTGCGGCTGGATGATGCTGCCTGGGATGATATCGAGCTGGATGAGCACCTGCTGATGCGCATCCGCGTGCTGGATGCCGAGGGCAGGGAGCTGGCCAGCGGCCGGGACTACGGCGCCCTGTGCAGCCAGCTGATGGGTGAACTGAGCGAACAACGCAGCGCAGCGGTACCCGCCGTGATGGACAGCCAGCGGCCCAGCGTGGAAGCCGGACAGGCGCCGCTGGCGCTGAAGATCAGTCAGCGCCAGGCGGGCATCGATGTGGACTTCTGGCCAGCCTGGGTGGAGCAGGGTGACAGAGTGGTCGAGCAACTGTTCGATAACCCGCTGCAGGCCGAGCAGGCCCATCGCCTGGGTGTGCAGCGGCTGTTGCTGCAGGCGATGCCGGAGCAGGCTCGGTTCCTGCGGCAGAAGCTGCCTGCGGTCAAGGAAGCGGCGCTGTATTACCGGGAGCTGGGTAACCAGCAGCAGCTGACCGAGGATATCCTGCTGGCCGCCATTGACCGGGTTTGCCTGCCGGAAGGCAGCGAATTGCCCCGTACTCCCGAGCAGTTGCAGGCCTTGGCTCAGCAGGGCCGTGCCGAACTGGTGCCTGCCGCCGAGCAACTGGCCGCGCAGGTGCTGGCCATTCTCAAGAGCTGGCATGGTCTGCAGAAGCGCTTCAAGGGACGTATCGATCTGGCCCATGCCATAGCCATGAATGATGTACGCAGCCAACTGGACCAGTTGATCTTCAAGGGCTTTGTCCGTCAGGTGCCCCAGCAGTGGCTGGCGCAGTATCCCCGCTATCTGGCCGCCATCACCCAGCGACTGGACAAGCTGCCGGGCCAGGTGCAGCGTGACCGGGTCTGGACCGATGAGCTGCAGCGCTTCTGGCAGCAGTACCAGAGCCTGCAGCAGCGCTATCAGGTGGAAGGCCGGGCAGATGAACGCCTGCACCAGTGGCGCTGGATGCTGGAGGAATACCGGGTATCCCTGTTTGCCCAGCAACTGGGCACGCGCATGCCGGTGTCGGACAAGCGTCTGAACAAACTGTGGCAGGAAATCACCGCATGACCACCGGCACGGTGCCGCCGGGCAGCCGCCTGCTGATGCGCCGCTTCGGCAGCAGCGGCCCGCCGGTGCTGCTGATCCATGGGCTGGGGCAGAACGGCGATATCTTCTGCCCGGCGCCGGATAGCGGGCTGGCACCCTGGCTGGAGCAGGCCGGGTACAGCGTGCACGTGGCGGACCTGCGGACACGCGATGCAGCAGACCAGCCGACGGCGGTATCCCAGCACCAACTGATCACCGAGGATCTGCCGGTAGTATTCCAGCAGCTCGCCGAGCAACATCCCGGTGAGCGGTTTTTTATCGTCAGTCATGGTTGGGGCGGGGTGCTGGTCAGCTCTGCGCTGATCCGTCAGCCCCAATGGCTGGAGCAGGTGGCTGGGCTGGTGCAGATAGCCGTGCGCCGTCGTTGTCAGCAGCGCCATTGGCGCAGGCGTCTGTTGCTGGATCTGATGTGGGGGCGGCTGGCACCGCTGCTGGGGCGCAGCCAGCAGGTTCTGGCGCTGCGAGCCCTGGGGCTGGGCCGCGTGGATATCAGCCGTCGGCTGCATGATGAAGTACGAATGTGGCAGAATGATGGAAATTGGCGCGACCCACAGGATGGTTTCGATTATGCTGCGAGTTTGGCCGGGATTGGCTGGCCCGATAGCTTGTATATTGCCGGTCACAAGGATCAGTGCATGGGCCATCCCGCCGATATCACGTTATTTATCCGTGAATTGGGTGTGCACGATGCACAACTGATTCTGCTGCAGAAGGGCACCGGCAGTTCCCGGGATTATGGCCATGGCGATCTGCTGACCCATCCGTCAGCGGCCATTGATCATTTTCCGATACTACTGTCCTGGTTGACCCGGCATGCAGCCCCCGATACCTGAACAGATTGAATACAAAGAGGCCCAACCGTGCATAAAGTAGTCATCAGTGGCACAGGTTTGTACACCCCCCCGCACAGCATCAGCAACGATGAACTGGTCGCCAGCTTCAATGCCTGGGCTGAGCGCTTCAATAGCGAAAATGCCGAAGCCATCGCCGCCGGTGATCTGACCCCGGCCCCGCTGTCCAGCAGCGAATTCATCGAAAAGGCCTCCGGCATCAAGAGCCGTCATGTGACCAACAAGAGCGGTATCCTGGATATCGACCGCATGGTGCCGAGCATTCCCGAGCGCAGCAACGACGAGTGGTCGATCCTCTGCGAGATGTCGGTCAAGGCCGCTGAAGAGGCGCTGCAACGGGCCGGTCGTACCGCTGCGGATATCGACGGTGTCATCGTCGCCTGCTCCAACCTGCAGCGGGCCTATCCGGCGGTGGCGGTGGAAGTGCAGGCCGCGCTGGGTATCCAGGGTTTCGGCTTCGACATGAACGTCGCCTGCTCCTCCGCCACCTTCGGCATCCAGAACGCCGTGAACAGCGTCAGCACCGGCCAGGCCCGGGCCATCCTCATGGTCAACCCGGAAATCTGCACTGGCCACATGAACTTCCGCGACCGCGACAGCCACTTCATCTTCGGTGACGCCTGTACTGCGGTGATCCTCGAGCGGGCGGACAAGGCTACCTCCGCGTACCAGTACGAAATTCTCAGCACCAAGCTGCTGACCCAATTCTCCAACAATATCCGCAACAACTTCGGCTTCCTCAATCGCGCCGATGAAAGTGGCATCGGCCAGCCGGACAAACTGTTCGTGCAGGAAGGGCGCAAGGTCTTCCGTGAGGTCTGCCCGATGGTTGCCGAGCTGATCGCCGAGCAGTTGCAGGATCTGGAGATTCCGGTCGCAGAGGTCAGCCGCTTCTGGCTGCACCAGGCCAACCTGAACATGAACATGCTGATCGCCCGCAAATTGCTGGGCCGCGACCCGGACCTGCAGAAGGAAGCCCCGGTGGTACTGGACGAATACGCCAACACCAGCTCCGCCGGCTCCATCATTGCCTTCCACAAATACCAGGACGACCTGCCGGCAGGTAGCCTCGGAGTGATCTGCTCCTTCGGCGCAGGTTACTCCATCGGCAGCGTGGTAGTACGCAAGCTGTAAGCCAGGCCGTCACCTCGTCATTGCGAGCCGCAGGCGTGGCAATCCATCATGCAGTGGCTGCAAGGCCCATGGATTGCCACGTCGCTCCGCTCCTCGCAATGACGGGATGTGGAACAGCGCGACGAAGGGCTGCACCCGCCCACCAACGTCATTGCGAGCCGCAGGCGCGGCAATCCATCATGCAGTGGCTGCAAGGCCTATGGATTGCCACGTCGCTCCGCTCCTCGCAATGACGGGGTGTGGAACAGCGTGACGGAGGGCTGCACCCGCCCACCAACGTCATTGCGAGCCCGTCAGGGCGTGGGCAATCCAGTGCGGCCAGTCTGCACTACGCTCTGTACTTGCCACGTCAGCAAAAGTTCCCCTGACTTAAAATCTTCATATATCAGCAAGCTCGCTGTAATACAGGATTTCCATAATCGCTTCGGTCGAAACAAACGACGTCAAAGATTTGCAGGATGACGTTTTACATACCCGAAGGAGTTTCCTGATGAAGAAGAAGTTGATTGCGATTGCTGTTGGTGCTGCGGCTGTCATGCCCGCTCTGGCGCTGGCTGATGTGAGCATCTACGGTCGTGCCCACATATCCGCCGATTTCCTGGATGATGGTGCCGACTACTCCGAAACCAACTTGTCCAGCAACTCCTCCCGTATTGGTTTCAAGGGTGACCATGAAATCAACCCAAACTTGAAAGCTTTCTTCCAGATTGAGCAGCAGATCAACTTCACTACGGGCAACAGTGATGGCGGCAGTGATTTCGCCACCCGTGACACCTTTGTCGGCCTGAAGGGCGATAACTGGGGTGCCATCCAGGCCGGTCGTTTTGACAGCCCGTTCAAGAAGGCCCGTGGCCCGGCCAACCTGTTCGGTGACCAGGTCGGTGATATGCGCAACCTGACTCGTATCGGCGACGCTCGTTTCGATGAGCGTTTTGATAACACCGTTCAGTACACCACACCCAGTTTTGGTGGCTTCAATGCGGTGTTTGCCTACTCGATGTATGAGGGCCAGTCGGCAGCCCAAGACCATGATCAAGACGCCTTCAGCGTAGCATTGAACTATGGCAATGGCCCCTTCACTGCTGCTCTGGCCTATGAATCATCAGAAGAAGACACTGGTCGTGGCGAGCGTGACGGTATCCGTCTTGCTGCAGCTTACAGTCTGACTGATGCATTTAAAGTGGTAGGTTTCTATCAAAGCGTTGAGTGGGACGGTGTCGATACCAAGTATGTGGCTGATGCTAATGGTGATCCGACTAACGTAGTTGATGTGGCTGCTACTGCTGCTGCGACAGAGCGTAAGCGTGATGATCTTACCTCGGATACTTTTGGTATTGGTGGGGAGTACAAACTGACCGACGCCACTGCGCTGAAAGCTATGTGGATGACTTTGGACAGTGATGGCGAAGACTATGATGCTGATATGTGGGTAATTGGGGTTGAGCACAAGTTGGATAAGGCTGTTCGTGTCTATGCCAACTATGCTGTTGTCGATAACGATGACCGCCAGAGCCTCCGCCCTTGGGCGCAAGCACGCACCGCCAACCCCGGCGCTGCCGCTGGTGAAGAAGCCTCCGGTTTCTCCGTAGGTCTGCGCTACGACTTCTAAGTGGGTATGGGATACAGGGATGTATCCAGCCGGGTTGTTCCTTCGGGCAACCCGGCTTTTTGTCATCTGATTGACATGAATTGTTCTTATCCTTGTTTCCAGGTTGCAACTATCCCGGTGTATATCGCACCACTTGCCTGCCCATTCTTACCAAGGAGTTTTCATGCGTAGCCTGTTCGTTCTTGCCTTGTCCTGCTTTCTTGTTGCCTGTGCGCAGCAGTCCCATGTGCAGTTGTACCCCGGCTCGGCCCAGCAGCAGGAGCAGGTACTGACGGTGGTGGTGCCCTATGAGCTGGAAGTGCAGAGCATCAACGGCGAGAACGTGCCTGCGGCCAACGCCCTGTTCGGCACTCAGGACAAGACCCTGCACCTGCAGCCCGGCCAGTACCGCATCACTGCCTTCTACAAGAATGTGTTTGATGTGGACGGTGGTCTGAGTCATGAGGTGGTACGGGGCCGCTCTGCGGTTTATGCGATTGACGGCAAGTCCGGCGAAACCTGGCAGCTGGAGTTCGAGCGTCCGGCCAATCTGGCTGAGGCCCGACTGCTGAAAGACGAGTTCGCCAGCTGGGCGGTGAATACCAGCACCGGCGAGCGCGTGGAAGGTGAGCGCGGCCAGCGTAACAGTTCCCTGCTCAGCTCGCTGATGGGTGCTGGCGCGGTCGATGAGGCCTCTACCGTTGCACCGCTGAACACTGCTGCTCCGGTAGCTGCCGCACAACCCGCACCACTGGCCAGTGCAGTCGCCGCAGAAACCCTGCCGCACAACGACGCGACCCTGACCACGCTCAAGCAACTCTGGCATCTGATGAGCCCGGAGAGTCGCGCTGCCTTCCTCGACTGGGCGCAATAAGCCCGGTCTTTGTAAAGCTGCTCCTTCTGCCCCCGTCATGGGGGCTTTTTTATGTCTGCGGTGCGATACTTTCCGCCTGATCTGGTGAATGGGGGTTGGAGTGTCGCTGAATCTTGACCGGCTGGATGGTATCTCTGCTATTGCCGCATCGCAGTGGGATGCCCTGCAGGCTGACGGCTATCCCTTTCTGCGTCATGCTTTTCTGCAGGCACTGGAAGACAGTGGCGCGGTCTGTGCGCAGACCGGCTGGCAGCCGGCGCACCGGGTGGTGTGGGAGGGTGAGCGGGTACAGGCGATCATGCCGCTGTACCTGAAGCAGCACTCCTATGGCGAGTACGTATTCGACTTCCAGTGGGCAGATGCCTGGCAGCGGGCAGGGCGGCGTTATTACCCCAAGTATCTGTCGGCGATTCCCTTTTCCCCGGTACAGGGGCCGCGCCTGCTGACCCACAGCAGTGAAGCAGCCGAGCTGTTGCTGGCGGACCTGGAGGAGGAGCTGCTGGCTCAACGCGTATCCAGCCTGCATCTGCTGTTCAATGCCGGCGGTGAGGATGACTGGTTGCGTGAGCGGGGCTGGCTGCAGCGGTTGGGCTGCCAGTTCCACTGGTTCAACCGGGATTATCAGTGCTTTGATGATTTTCTTGCCGCCTGCAATTCACGCAAGCGCAAGAATTTCCGCAAGGAGCGCCAGGCGATTGCCGAGCAGGGCATCAGTTTTCACTGGCTGTCCGGTACCGAAATCACCGCGGACGACTGGCAGCGCTTCTATCCCTTCTATGCCGCCACCTACCTCAAGCGCGGGCGCAGTCCCTATCTGAGTTCGGCTTTCTTCACCCGTCTGGCCGCACTCATGCCGGAGTCCCTGCGCCTGGTATTTGCCCGGCATCAGGGCAGGGAGGTGGCCGGGGCGCTGTTTCTGGCTGACGAACATACCCTGTACGGCCGCTACTGGGGCTGCCTGGAGGAATACGACCGTCTGCACTTCGAGACCTGTTTCTATCAGGGTATGGAGCGCTGCATTGTTGAGGGCCTGCAACGTTTTGATGCGGGAGCCCAGGGTGAGCACAAGCTGTTGCGCGGTTTCGAGCCGGTGCTGACCCAGTCCTGGCACCGGCTGCAACCAGGGTTGCATGGGGCGGTGGCGGATTTTCTGCTGCAGGAGCGGGAAGGAATACAGGCCTATCAGCGGGATGCGCTGACTTATCTGCCCTTTCGCCGGGCCGAATAACGCAGCACGGCGAAAGGGCAGCAGGTCATTCGGCGCTGTTGACCCGCTTGGCGCTGTTGATGATCACCGGCAGGGTGGGCACATCGCTGTGGCCCGCCTGTCTGCCGGTCTGCACCTTGCCGATGGTCTCGACCACAGCCTGACCATTGACCACCTGGCCGAATACCGCATAGCCGAAGTCGCGGCTGCCATGGTTGAGGAAGTCGTTGTTGACCAGGTTGATGAAGAACTGGCTGGTGGCGCTGTCACGCACCTGGGTGCGGGCCATGGCCAGGGTATAGCGGTCATTCTTCAGGCCGTTGTCCGCTTCGTTCTTGATCGGCTGGCCGACGGCGCGCTGGCGCATATTGCTGTCGAAGCCGCCGCCCTGGATCATGAAACCGGGGATCACCCGGTGGAAGATCAGGCCGTCGTAGTGACCTGCATCGGTATAACGCAGAAAGTTCTCCACGCTGATCGGTGCCTTGTCGGCAAACAGCTCGATCTCGATATCACCATGACTGGTGTTCAGCAGTACCCGCGGGTTGTCCGCCAGGGCGGTACTGGCCAGCAGGGTAAAGGCGACGGTGGCAATGAGTTTTTTCAGCATGCAGAGCTCCATGTTGGCTGAAGGGACGTTGCAGGCAGTGTAAGCACAAGCGGGGCGGCGCTCAACGCTGATTCGTCTTGATGGGTGACAGGTTATTCATCATGCGAGTGCTGGATGATCAGGTCGGCCAGAATACGGGTCGCCGGGCCCAGTGGTTTGTCCTTGTTGGCGTACAGATACATCTGCGCCGCGCGATGGCTGCCCTGGGCCAGCGGCAGTACTGCGAGGCTGCCTTTTTCCAGCTGATCGGCGATGTCGTGCTGGGGCAGCCAGGCAAACCCCAGCCCCTGGGATACCAGCTTGGCGGCGGTATTCAGACTGGTGACCGTCCAGCGCTGCTCGGCACCGAGCCAGCCCTCGTTACGTGGGTGGCGTCGTCCGGAGTCGCGGATGACCACCTGCAGGTGGTCTTCCAGGTCGTTGTGGGTAAGGGTGCGGTTCAACTGATGCAGCGGGTGGTGCGGGTGAGCCACGGCGACAAACTGCATGGCATGGAGCTGCTGGGGTAGATATCCGGCGATGCTGATGCCGGATATGGCCAGATCTGCATGGCCGCTGTGCAGCAGCTCTTCAACCCCCGACAGGACTTCCTCACGCAGTTGCACCCGGCAGCCCTTGCTCTGCGGAATGAAAGCCTCCAGCGCCCGCGCCAGACGCTCGGTCGGGTACGCAGCTTCGACCACCAGCTGTACCTCCGCTTCCCAGCCCTGGTCCATGTTCCAGGCCAGCTCTTCGAGTTGCTGGGCTTGCTTGAGCAGATGGCGGGAGCGGCGCAGCAAGGCCGAGCCAGCCTCGGTCAGCTCAGCCTTGCGTCCGACAATCTCCAGCAGCGGGACGCCCAGTTGCTCCTGCATCCGCGCCACGGTGTAGCTGACCGAAGACTGGGAGCGGTGCAGCACCTCCGCCGCCTGGGCAAAGCCGCCATGATCGACTACCGCCTGCAGGGTTCGCCATTGCTCCAGGGTGACGCGTGGTGCTTTCATCTGTGGGTCTCTGCTCTGGGGTAAATATCACAATGAACCGGGGAGTGAAGGCAATGTATCAACTTTTTGTGTTGATCGGGATAGTTGTGGCGGGGGAGTGTGGACAGCGTAGCGGATCAGGTTGGAAATGAAAAAGCCCGGCAATCTGCCGGGCTTTCATCATCTGGCTCCGCGACCAGGACTCGAACCTGGGACCCAATGATTAACAGTCATTTGCTCTACCGACTGAGCTATCGCGGAAAGGATGTGCGCACTTTACCAAAAAAACTTTTCAAGTCAACACCTTGAGAGGCTTTTCCGGAAAATACCCCGTCCGTTCTCAGGCTTCCAGCATGACCTTGGCCATGGCATTGGCCACGGCGTCGATATTGCTGTCGTTCAGGGCGGCGACGCAGATGCGGCCGCTGCCCACTGCATAGATGGCGAACTCGCTGGCCAGGCGTTCGACCTGTTCACGGCTCAGGCCGGAGTAGGAGAACATGCCCCGTTGCTGCTCGATGAAGCTGACGTCCTGACGTACTCCAGCGGCGCGCAGCCGGTCGGCCAGCGCCTTGCGCATCTGTTTGATGCGAACGCGCATTTCCGCCAGCTCCTCGACCCACATGGCGTACAGATCGGCGTTGTTCAGCACCGCAGCCACCACCTTGGCGCCATGGGTCGGCGGGTTGGAGTAGTTGGTGCGGATGACCCGCTTGAGTTGTGACAGCACCCGCTCGCCTTCCTCGGGGGTACCGGTGACCAGGGTCAGGGCGCCGACCCGCTCACCGTACAGGGAGAAGGACTTGGAGAAGGAGCTGGCGATCACGCAGGGCAGGCCGGAGTTGGCGAACAGGCGGACTGCCAGCGCGTCCTGCTCCAGGTCGTCACCGAAACCCTGATAGGCGATATCCAGGAAGGGCACATGGTTGCGCTTGCGGATGACCTCGATCACCTGCTGCCATTGTGCCGGGGCCAGATCCACACCGGTCGGGTTGTGACAGCAGGCGTGCAGCAGTACCACGCTGCCCTCGGGCAGGGCTTCAATGCCCTGCAGCATGCCTTGCAGATTCAGACCGTTGGTAGCCGGGTCGTAATAGGGGTAGGTCACCACCTCGTATCCGGCGGTTTCGAACAGCGAACGGTGGTTTTCCCAGCTCGGGTCGCTGATGGCCACCAGACGCTTGTCTGCCAGCCGATAAAGAAAGTCCGCGCCCAGCCGCAGTGCGCCGGTGCCGCCCAGCGATTGCGCCGTTACCAACTGGCCCGAACTCAGCAACGGGGAGTCTGCGCCCAGCAGCAGCTTCTGCACGGCCTGGTCGTAGGGAGCCAGACCCTCCATCGGCAGATAGGTGCGCGGAGCGTATTCGGCAACGCGGGCCTCCTCGGCGGCCTGGACAGCGCGCAGCAGCGGAACCTTGCCATTCTCATCGTAGTAGACGCCAACGCCCAGATTGACTTTCTCTGTGCGCGGATCGGCATTGTAGGCTTCGTTCAGGCCAAGAATGGGATCGCGGGGTGCCATTTCAACGGGGGAAAACAGACTCATGGTATGGGCAGACTCGAAACAGGTGAATGGGTGTCGGGCTCTATGCCGCAGGCGGCTGGACATTATAAACAGAGACAGGCTGCCGGTGCGAGTCCGGTTGGCCTGCATGGGGCCTGTTTGGCAATGCTATGATGGAAGCTGTCCGTTCTGTCGTGGTGTCTTCCCTGTCATGAGTCAATTCAAGCTGCAAACCCGTTTTCAACCAGCTGGCGATCAGCCGGTTGCCATTGCCCAGCTGGTGGAAGGCCTGCAGGCCGGTCTGTCGCACCAGACGCTGCTGGGAGTAACCGGGTCAGGGAAGACCTTTACCGTGGCCAACGTCATTCAGCAGGTGCAGCGCCCGACCATCGTCATGGCGCCGAACAAGACCCTGGCGGCTCAGCTGTATGGGGAGTTCCGCGAATTCTTCCCGAATAATGCGGTGGAGTATTTCGTTTCCTACTACGACTACTACCAGCCCGAGGCCTATGTGCCGTCCTCCGATACCTTTATCGAGAAGGACGCCTCGATCAACGACCATATCGAGCAGATGCGCCTGTCGGCGACCAAGGCGCTGATGGAGCGGTCGGATGCCATCATCGTGGCGACGGTATCGGCCATCTATGGTCTGGGTGATCCTGAATCCTACCTGCGCATGGTGCTGCACGTGGATCGGGGGGATCAGCTGGATCAGCGGGCCTTGCTGCGCCGCCTGGCCGAGCTGCAATACACCCGCAACGACATGGAGCTGGCCCGTGCCACCTACCGGGTGCGCGGGGATGTGATCGACGTGTATCCGGCGGAATCGGACCTGGAGGCGATCCGTATCGAGCTGTTTGACGATACTGTTGAAACCATCAGCTTCTTCGACCCGCTGACAGGTGAGGTATTACGTAAGGTTCCACGCGCAACTATCTATCCCAAATCACATTATGTGACGCCGAGGGAGAAGCTGCTGGAGGCGGTCGAGGAGATCAAGGTCGAGCTGAAGGAGCGCCTCGAGGTGCTCAACAGCCAGAACAAACTGGTTGAGGCGCAACGTCTTGAGCAGCGCACCCGCTTCGATATGGAAATGATCATGGAGCTGGGCTACTGCAACGGCATCGAGAACTACTCACGCTACCTGTCTGGCCGGCCGGTTGGCTTGCCGCCGCCAACCCTGTTCGACTACCTGCCGGACAACGCGCTGCTGGTGATCGACGAATCCCACGTCTCGGTGCCGCAGGTGGGAGCCATGTACAAGGGTGACCGTTCGCGCAAGGAGACCCTGGTGGAATACGGCTTCCGTCTGCCCTCGGCGCTGGATAACCGGCCCATGCGCTTCGACGAGTGGGAGGCGATCTCGCCGCAGACCATCTTCGTTTCCGCCACCCCCGGCCCCTATGAGGAGACCCATGCCGGGCGGGTAGTGGAGCAGGTGGTGCGGCCCACTGGCCTGGTTGACCCGGAAATCGAAGTGCGCCCGGCGCTGACCCAGGTCGACGACCTGCTGTCCGAGATCGGCCTGCGCACGGCCCAGGGTGAGCGGGTGCTGGTCACCACCCTGACCAAGCGCATGGCCGAGGACCTGACCGACTACCTGAGTGATCACGGTGTGCGGGTGCGCTATCTACACTCGGATATTGATACGGTGGAGCGGGTGGAGATCATCCGTGATCTGCGCATAGGTGAATTTGATGTGCTGGTCGGCATCAACTTGTTGCGCGAAGGTCTTGATATGCCTGAAGTTTCTCTGGTGGCGATTCTGGATGCGGACAAGGAGGGCTTCCTGCGCTCCGAGCGCTCGCTGATCCAGACCATCGGCCGCGCAGCACGTAACCTGAACGGTAAGGCGATCCTCTATGCCGATCGCATGACCGGCTCCATGGAGAGGGCCATTGGAGAAACCGAGCGTCGCCGTACCAAGCAGATCGCCTTCAACGAAGAACATGGCATCACCCCCAGGGGCGTGGTCAAGAGCGTGCAGGATATTCTCGAGGGTGCCGTGGTGCCCGGCAGTCGCTCGAACAAGCGCCGCCAGAGCAAGGCAGCAGAGGAGGGTGCCGAATACCGGGTGGAAAAACTGCGCTCGCCCTCGGAAATCAGCAAACGCATCCGCCAGCTGGAGGAAAAGATGTACCAGCATGCGCGTGATCTGGAGTTCGAGGCCGCAGCGCAGATGCGTGATGAAATACAGCAATTGCGCGAACAACTGGTCAATATCTGAGGCGCTCGGCGCGCCGACCAGCCCCGGTTGGCGGGGTGCTTGCAGCGCCTGTCAGGAATGTTCAGCTTTTTACATCTATTCAGTGACTTAGGGGTTGACGCTGCTCGGGGTGGTGCGTATAGTTCGCCTCCATCGCAGGCACGTAGCTCAGTTGGTTAGAGCACCACCTTGACATGGTGGGGGTCGGTGGTTCGAATCCACTCGTGCCTACCAATTAGAAATGCCCGACCACCTGTGTGGTCGGGCATTTTCATTTCTGTTATCCATCTATATCCATCATGTGGCCTGGCGTAGAGGTCACCACTGAACAAGGAGCGGCATATGCCCATTATCACTCTCCCCGACGGCAGTCAGCGCGCATTTGATAATCCGGTTACCGTGGCTGAAGTGGCCCAGTCCATTGGCGCCGGTCTGGCCAAGGCTACCGTAGCGGGCAAGGTCAACGGTCGGTTGGTTGATGCTTGTGACCTCATCGAGCAGGATGCCGACCTGCAGATCATCACGCCGAAGGACGAGGAAGGGCTGGAAATCATCCGCCACTCCTGTGCTCACCTGGTAGGCCATGCGGTCAAGCAGCTGTATCCCACCGCCAGGATGGTGATTGGTCCGGTTATCGACGAAGGCTTCTATTACGACATCGCCTACGAGCGCGGCTTTACCCCTGAGGATATGGCGGCGATCGAGAAGCGCATGCGCGAGCTGATCGCGACCGAGTACGACGTTATCAAGAAGATGACGCCGCGCGACGAGGTGATCAAGGTCTTCACCGAGCGGGATGAGGATTACAAGCTGCGTCTGGTCGAGGACATGCCCGACGAGACTGCCATGGGCCTGTATTACCACGAAGAGTACGTGGACATGTGCCGTGGCCCGCACGTGCCCAACACCCGCTTCCTCAAGGTGTTCCAGCTGACTCGGATTTCCGGTGCCTACTGGCGCGGTGATGCCAAGAACGAGCAGCTGCAGCGCATCTATGGCACT
>JAAYHO010000061.1 GCA_012735335.1 Gammaproteobacteria bacterium | reverse complement strand
CCGGCATGCTCGCCGCTGATGCGGTGGTTGAAGCACTCAAGGCTGGCCGTGAAGGTGGTGACGAGCTGAACAACTACGTGGACAGCTTCAAGGCCAGCTGGCTGTACGACGAGCTGTTCCGCTCGCGTAACTTCGGCCCGGCGATCCACAAGTTCGGTGTGCTGTTCGGTGGCGCATTCAACTATGTCGATCAGAACTGGTTCGGTGGTAAGATCCCGGTCACCCTGCGTGACACCACGCCGGATCATGCTCGCCTGAAGAAAGCTGCTGACGTGCAGAAGATCGCCTATCCGAAACCGGACGGGGTACTCAGCTTCGACAAGCTGTCCTCGGTATTCATGTCCAACACCAACCATGAAGAAGAGCAGCCGGTACACCTGAAGCTGACCGATCCGAGCATTCCGATCGAGCACAACCTGCCGCTGTACGACGAACCGGCCCAGCGCTACTGCCCGGCTGGTGTATATGAAGTGGTGAGCAATGACGATGGCAGCAAACGCTTCCAGATCAACGCCCAGAACTGCGTACACTGCAAGACCTGCGACATCAAGGACCCGGCCCAGAACATCACCTGGGTAGCCCCTGAAGGCGCTGGCGGCCCGAACTACCCGAACATGTAACCGTTCGCGCCCCGCAACATGAAAAGCCCCGGCAGTATTTCTGTCGGGGCTTTTTTGTGTTTGGCCCTGCAGCTACTGCGAAGCGGCCCGTCCCATGGATTGCCGCGTCGCTACGCTCCTCGCAATGACGGGAGAGAAACGACACACGCCGCGTGGTGTCTCGCGATGAGGGAGTGGAGCAGCATCCGTCGCATGGTTCTGCCATGACGGCAGTGGAGCAACGCCACCACTACCGGCCTCCACCCTCAACGTCATTGCGAGCGAAGCACGGCAATCCAGTGGGTGCGGGAAACACCAAGGCCCATGGATTGCCGCGTCGCTTCGCTCCTCGCAATGACGAGAGAGAAACAACCCACGTCGCGTGGTGTCTAGCAATTAGGGGGGGCAACGCCCGTCGCGTGGTTTTTGCAATGCAGGGATATGCGCTCAGGCCGCGACCGGTGGCTCCTGCCCTGGCCCGCGCGGATTGGAGGGCAGTGGTGGCAGGCCGTGCAGTGCTCTGGCTCGCTGGCAGTCGGGGCTGTCCAGGCCGTTTTCTCCGTGGTACGGAAACTCCCGGCAGGTGCTGGAGCGGTTTGCGTAGATGCTGCAGCGCACGCCGCTGCCCACCTCCCCCATCAGTGCCACACAACGTGGCTGTGGTTGATTGGTGCCCTGCATGCAGCTCAGGTACGGGGTTACCTGTTCGATCAGTCGATCAGGCACCAGACCGCCGGGGGCGCTGTCGCTCTCGCCCCAGTAGAAGGAAACACGAAAGGTGGAACAGCAGGCACCACAGTCCAGACAGGGTGAAAAATCGCTCATCGCATGGCAGTCCTCAGTCAGTTTTGCTGAGTGCGATTTTTACTCCTGCCGGGTATTCCTCCACAAGTAGCGCTGGAATTTTTTTTCAAACAGCCCGTGCCCTGCTCGCAGAGGAAGCGTTCGCTGCTACCATCAGGGTTCTTTCTTTACTCTGTCGGAGTATCTGATGTCCGAAGTTGTTGCTGGTCTGGATCTGAATCGCCTTGGTCGTATCGCCGAACACCTTGAACAGCACTATCTCTCCCCTGGCAAACTTCCCTGCGCCATCACTCTGGTCGCCCGGCAGGGTCAGGTGGTCTGGCAGCAGGCTCAGGGGTTGATGGATGTGGAGCGGGGCAAGCCGGCCACGGCCGGAACCCTGTTCCGGATCTACTCCATGACCAAGCCGATCACCTCGGTGGCGCTGATGCAGCTCTACGAGCAGGGGCGTTTTCTGCTGGATGAGCCGGTGCACAAGTACATTCCCAGCTGGCGCAATCTGGCGGTATACCAGTCCGGCGTCTATCCGGACTTCGTGACCAGGCCGGTGCAGCGACCGATGACCATCCGCGACCTGCTGACCCACCAGGCCGGGTTGAGCTATGGTTTCTCCTGCCGCACCAATGTGGATGCGGCCTACCGACAGCTGAAGCTGGATGGCCATTCCGGGCTGACCTTGGAGGGGCTGGTCGACGAACTGTCGCGCCTGCCGCTGGAGTTCTCGCCGGGTACGGCCTGGAACTACTCGCTGGCCACCGATGTGTGCGGTTATCTGGTGCAAGTGCTGTCCGGTCAGCCGCTGGATGAGTATTTTGCCGAGCATATCTTCAAGCCGCTGGCCATGCAGGATACCTTCTTCACCGTGCCCGCCGATCAGTTGCACCGCTTCGCCGCCTGCTATCAACACCAGCCGGGGGACGGCTTCAGCCTACAGGATGATCCCCAGTCATCGCATTTCGCCAGGCGCCACGGCTATCTGTCCGGGGGCGGCGGTCTG